>JAGGWM010000044.1 GCA_021157445.1 Thermococcus sp.
ATCCGGCGATTCCGTAAGGATAGCCGGTAGTGGCCGCGTGACCCGGCCAGTGAGAGCGAGGCTACCGGCAACGGGATGCCGGATGAGCTCTCACGAAGCTCCGCCCTTTAGGGTGGGGTAGGTCACAGAAAGGTCTTAGGAAAATTTCAAAAGCTGCGATTGGTATTTCTATTCCCCATTTTTCAAGCACCCGTGGATGGATTTCTCCTATTATTCCAACGCTCTTTCCGTTAACTACTATTTCTCCAACCCTACCCGGAATGAAAGAACCATGCTCTATTTCCCTAAGTTCATATTCAGCATCCAGATGGCGCATTAAGCTGTCAAGGATTTCTTTTGCTTCTGTGAACGTCACCTTCGGATGTGCAAGGGCAACGGCAAGCTTGCTCTCACTGATGGTTTTCGTTTCCCTCTTTTCATCTATGAGAGTCACCTTACCTACCTCAAAGATTTTCTGGGGGTATTCCTCATGGGTGTTCTGACTTAAAAACTCCATTAGGCTTGGAAGAATCCATTTCCTCAATGCCGACCATCTCTGGCTTATCGGGTTTTCTATCTCTACTATTTCCTCTTCGGGGATATTCATCCTGTCAAACTGAGCTTCCTTGTTCGTAAGGTTAAAGGTCATAACCTCCTGGAGACCAAAACCAACCATGAAATCCCTTACTGCATTTTCGAACTCTATAAAATCGTCCCCTTTCCCCTGAACGGCAAGCTCTGGCTCTTCTGGAGGAATATTGTTGTAGCCGTATGCAATGAGAACATCCTCCAAAATGTCCCTCGCATGCATGATATCATCCCTGAACGCTGGATACTTCAGCTTTGCCTTCCCATCGACGATCTCAACTTCGTACATCATGCGCTCTAAGAGGTCTTTTATCTCGTCATCACTGAGCTCGACCCCGGCAAGTTGCTTGATGTAGTTAAGGTCAACCTCAAATTCCTTAGGAGTCAAGTCAGGGGTCTCTATTTCAAAATCTTTGTAAATTACTCTAACGCTTCTTATCTTTCCACCGCGCTCGGCCAGAGCAGTTACAATGACGTTTAAGGCAAGCATAATCTTGTTAAGATCCCACCCGGTGATGTCTATAAAGATGCTCTTGGTCTCTTCCGTGACCTTTCCATGGGTTTCGGAATTTATAACTGGGGGCATCGACAAAACGTTCCCTTCTCTATCAACAAGCAGGGGATAATAGGGTTTCCCTTTAATCAAGTGGCCGTATTCCTTTCCCTTTTCATGCTCCTCAAGTATTTCATCTGCACTCATTTCCTGGTTGCTGTTTAGGGGGATGAACCTTATTTTATCCGGCTCTACCGCTTTGTAATAGAAGGGAGGCTTGAGTTTGTCAAAGTCAAATGTTCCTATAGCGACTTCCCTTCTCCTCCTCCCAAATGTGAGCGCTACTTTCTCCTGAAGCTGGATTATCTGCCTCAATGCTTCTTCATCAAGTTCAAGGTTCTCGACTATTGCGTAGACTCCATACGGCCTTATATCCTTCAATTTCTCATCAACATAGACAACAACATCGCTTTTTTCGATTTCATACTTCGGCAGGCCTTTTACCATCCCAAGGGCCCACTTTACCTGTCTCGCTATTCCTTCCGCGCTCCATAGATCTGGCCTATTAGTATCCTTGGCATCAGCTTTAAAGTATATTTTCCCCTCATGCTCCCACACATCATCAAGTTCACACTTTGCATAGAGGAACAGATCCCCCCACTCTTCAACTGTAAATTCCTTCCCTACCAATCTCTCCAAGTCGTGCTTGGCAACGTCGAACTTCGGCATATTTACACCTCCATAGGAACTATACAGATGACCTTTTTAGTTTTGCGAGAGCTATAGACTTTCCTTTTCAGAGGGTCTGAAATTTTTAGTACGATTATGCTTACCTTGCTCTTATGACTTTCTTCTTTGCTACCTAACTAAAAAAGTTTCGTGAAATTTTATAACAAATTTGCTTTTAGTATCCTTCCCAAATAATGTACATTAATGTACCAGATTTTACGGTATAGTACTAACTAATAACAGCTCAAATTGATACGTTATTCTCATCAAAATAAACATTTTTGTATATTCACCTTTGGTTTGAGAAACGATTTTAAAGGGCAGCTCATAATATGCTATTGGATACATTTGAGGTGATGTACAATGTTGTGGGAATCCAGACTCCCCATAAACCAAGTTTTTGAGATGAGATGCAGAACAATAGACTACTTTGGTGTTGGCGCCATAAACAAATTCTACGACATTGCAAAAGACTTGAAAGAAAATAGAGGCATTGACAGGATCATCCTTGTCACAGGTAGGAGTTCGTATAAAAAGTGCGGCGCATGGGATGTTGTAAAACCGGCTTTGGAAGAGACCGGAATTGAGTACGTTCTATATGATAAGGTCGGCCCGAACCCAACAGTTGACATGATTGATGAAGCCAAAGAAATGGGCGTAGAGTTCGGCGCTCAAGCTGTTATTGGTATCGGCGGTGGAAGTCCAATTGACACGGCAAAGAGCGTTGCAATTCTCTTGGACTACCCGGACAAAACCGGTAGAGACCTCTATGAATTTAAGTTCAAGCCAACAAAGGCCAAGCCCATCATAGCGATAAATACCACCCACGGTACTGGTACGGAAGTTGATAGATTTGCCGTTGCATCAATCCTTGAAAAGGAATACAAGCCAGCCATAGCCTACGACTTCATATATCCACTCTATGCCATTGATGACCCCGCCCTTATGACAAAGCTCCCAGCCAACCAGACGAGATACGTTACAATCGACGCTCTCAACCACGTAAATGAGGCCGCCACGACAAAAGCCACAAACCCATACTCAATTCTCCTCGCGCAGGAGACAGTTAGGTTGATCTCAAGGTACCTGCCAGAGGCCCTTGCCCATCCAGAGAACCTCCAAGCAAGATACTATTTACTCTACGCATCAGCAATAGCTGGCATATCCTTTGATAACGGACTTTTGCACTTTACACACGCTTTGGAGCACCCATTGAGTGCAGTCAAGCCAGACCTCGCACACGGTCTGGGTCTTGCAATGCTCCTTCCAGCAGTGGTCAAGCACATCTACCCAGCAACACCCGAAATACTTGCGGAAGTCTACAGGCCAATAGTTCCAGAAGCAAGAGGATACCCGGGAGAAGCCGAGTTCGTCGCGAAGAGAATCGAGCAGTGGCTCTTCAGCATTGGAATCAAGGAGAAGCTCACCGATGTTGGGTTCGGAGAAGACGACATCGACAGGTTAACAAAGCTTGCAATGGAGACACCCGGATTAGACGGTCTCCTAGCAATGGCCCCAATCGAAGCAAACGAAGACGTAATAAGGGCAATCTACAGAGACTCGCTCTACCCATTGAGCGAGTGATTTCTCTTTTCCTAATTTTTATTGAAAATTAAAATTTAGAAAAAGGCTACCAGATTAACTTGGCCTCTCTCAACCACTTTAAGTCATAGCTGAAGAGATATCTTATATCGTCTATCCCAAGTTTGAACATTGCTAAACGGTCAATTCCAATTCCCCAGGCAATTACTGGCACATCTATCCCCAAAGGCTTCGTCATTTCCTCTCTAAATACTCCCGCTCCTCCAAATTCTACCCATCCAAGCTCTTCATGGTAGGCACTCATCTGAACGCTCGGCTCCGTGAATGGGTAATAATCCGGAAGGAACTTGACTTTCTTTGCTCCAGCAATTTCAACCGCAAACCTCTTTAGAATTCCAAGGAGGTGCTTGAAAGTTAAGCTCTCATCCACAACGAATCCATCAACCTGGTTGAATTCTATCAGGTGTGTTCTGTCTAAAACGTCAGGCCTAAAAACCCTTTGAATTGCAAAGTACTTGCCCGGTATTTGAACGCCCTTACCGAGTTGTCTTGCACTTAGAGCGGTTGCATGTGCCCTAGGCATTAACAGCATAGCCATCCTTGGATCCCATTTGTATCCCCATCCCCTCGAGCCCGTTGTCCAGCCGTGCTCGTGAGACGCTTTAACTCTCTCCACGAGCTCTTCCTCTGGGAGAGAGCCATATTTGGGGTACTTTAGCTGATATGTATCAGTCCAATCCCTTGCCGGATGGTTCTGGGGCTGGAACAGGGCATCAAAATTCCAGAATTGAGTTTCTATTAGGCTTTCTGCAGTCATTTCAATGAAGCCCATCTCTATAAGCTTTCTTCTTATCTTGTCAAGGAAAACTCTATAAGGCTGCTTCTTGCCGGGATAAATCCTTCTTACGGGAGCTTGAATGTTAAAGCGTTTGAATTCAACGTTTCTCCACTCGCCACTCTTTATAAGCTCAGGGGTTAAAACAGATATTTCTCTCTTGAGCTCAAGACCCTTTTCAGCAAGTTTTATTCCTTCTTCCGTGATTTCTACCTCCCTTTCTGCCTTGGTATCTTCTTCTCCGATTTTTCTGGTCTTTAGCTCCTTAATGGGGACGAACTTCTCAAGTTCTTTTGCTTCAACTTCCCCCTTTTCAGCAAGGAGCTTTAATGCTTTATCAATTGGCCTTTCCTTAGAAAGAGCTTCCTTTCCCTTCTCAGTAACCTCAAGAATAAGCTTTCCACCTTCTTTTCTAACAGCAGCCCACCCCTCTCTCCTCAGGATTCCAATAATTGGTCTAAGTTCATCGTCGCTCAACACTTCCCTGAGGTCATCAAGAGAAACCCTGCCCTTTTCCACAAGCAGCTTCAAAGCTCTCCTTTCTGGAAGCCCAATTTCAGCGTATTTCCTCCCCAGCTCCGTTATTC
>JAGGWM010000103.1 GCA_021157445.1 Thermococcus sp.
GAAATAAAAGCGCGAGATGCTGCGGGGAGAATAGGAAGGATTGAGGTCAACGGCAAAAAACTTGAGACTCCAGCGATAATGCCTGTTGTAAATCCCAAGCAGCTTATAGTAACTCCCAAAGAGCTCAAGGAAATGGGCTTTGACATTATAATTACGAACTCTTATATAATCTACAAAGATGAAAAACTCAGGGAGAAAGCCCTTGAAAAAGGCATCCATAGACTTTTGGACTACGATGGCATAATTGAGGTTGACTCGGGAAGCTTTCAGCTCATGAGATACGGAGGAATTGATGTCACCAATAGGGAGATCATAGAGTTTCAGCACAGGATAGGTGTTGATATAGGGACGTTCCTTGATATCCCAACAATCCCGGATGCTCCAAGGGAAAAAGCCGAAGAGGACCTTAAGATAACACTTGAGAGAGCAAAAGAAGCTGAAAGCATAAAGAGCATAGCAATGAATGCTGCTGTTCAGGGGTCCACTTATCCAGACTTAAGGACATACGCAGCAAAGAAGTTAAGCGAGATGAACTTTGAGATTCACCCTATTGGTGCCGTGGTGCCTTTAATGGAAAGCTACCGCTACAAGGACTTGGTTGATGTTGTAATAGCATCCAAGCTTGGCCTCAGACCCGACAGGCCGGTTCATCTCTTCGGTGCTGGTCATCCAATGATATTTGCTCTAGCGGTTGCCATGGGGATAGATATGTTTGACTCCGCCAGCTACGCCCTCTATGCCAAGGACGACCGCTACATGACTCCTGAAGGAACTAAAAGGCTTGAAGAACTTGAGTATTTCCCCTGTTCATGTCCAGTTTGTTCTCGTCACACCCCTCAAGAGCTTAGGGAAATGCCGAAGGGAGAGAGAACGAGGTTACTTGCTCTCCACAACCTGTGGGTCATTAGAGAGGAGCTTAACAGAGTAAAACAGGCAATAAAAGAAGGAACCCTATGGGAACTCGTAGATGAGCGCGCAAGGTCTCATCCAAAAATGTTTGCCGCTTATAAGAGGTTGCTTGAGTACAGGGATTACCTAGAAGAGAACGAGCCGGTTACAAAGGCTTCGGCATTTTTCAAGGTTAGTGAAGAAATCATGAGAACTCCCGTAGTTCTAAGGGCAAAAGAGCGGGCTGAAAAAGTCAGGAAGAAGTTCTCTGCGGTTATTAACCATCCAATCTTTGGAGAGATCCCGAAATATCTAAGCCTAACGTTCCCCTTTGCCCAGAGCGAGGGGGAGGAGGACTTCACAATAGAGAGACCTTCAAAGGAGGAAGCAAAGCTCTATGTTCAGGCTGTTGCTGAGTATCAGTTTGGTGAAGGGGTCAGTGAGGTCTTTAAAGATGTTTTCGTTGAGTTATCAAGAAAAACGGGTATGCCAAGGCAAATAAAAGCCGGCAGCAAGCACGTAGCGACCTTCAGGGCGGAGGATGGCCTTTTAACCCTTGGGATCGAGGGGGCTAAGAGGCTCCACAGGATTCTGCCGTATCCAAGGATGAGGGTTGTGGTAAATGAAGATGCAGAGCCTTTTGCAAGAAAGGGGAGGAATGTTTTCGCAAAATTTGTAATTGATGCTGATGAAAACATAAGGCCATATGATGAAGTTTTGGTGGTGAATAAAGACGATGAACTTTTGGCAACTGGTCAGACCTTGTTGAACGGCAGAGAGCTTAAGATATTCAAGCAGGGGTTGGCAGTAAAGGTTAGAAGGGGAATTAAGTGATCATTCGAGTGGGGATCTTCCATATTTTACAAACACTCTCAGTCCCTTGTTTTTCCTCTTTAGGTAGTTCATGAGGGCCTCAAGTTCTGCCTTAAACGTCTTCTGCTCAATTTTAACCCCCTCGTGGGCTCTCTGGAGGGGCCTTATATAGCCGTTGCTTTCATGCCACAGCAATTTTGCTATTAACTCATCATTGATTGAGATGTTGGATTGTAGGAGGTATATTACCCCTCCTTTCATTGTCCTTATATAGGCCGATGGGACTCCCATCTCTATAAATCTCTGGATGGTGGGGAAGTATTTTCTCAGAGCTTTAGGCAAGCGATGGGCCATCTTTTTCTTTTCTTCAGCAATTTCTGGGTCATATATCACGCAGTATCCGGGGGCTTCCTCTCCATAAGTTCTAATTAAGTACGCATCGATGAATGGGACATCAAGAAGGTTTATGCCGAGCTTTGATGTGATTTTTCTGTTGTAGAAGCTCTTTGCGAGGTATATCAATTCTCTTTGGAGAAGCTTTTCGAGGGAATGAAGATACTCTAAATATCCCAAGACAACGTGGATTGTATTTTTTGCCTCTTCAAGAGTTAAAGTTCTTGGCTCACTATATTCCTCCAGCTCTTCAGCGATTTTTATTATCTCACTCCTTGGAACTTCAGCTTTCAGAGCATCCCTCAGCCTCTTCAACGCACCATCGTAGTTTACAATCTCCTTACCTTCCATTGCCTTGTAGAACTCCGAGTACTCTTCTATAACCTCGTCTGTAAGTATGACTCCACTGTAAAGCTCCCTTTCATTATTAAGGCGTTTTTCTAAGTTGAGATAGTGGTCATCGAGCCTTTCAATGAAGTCTTTAATGAGTTCTTCCACATCATCTTTTCTTAACGTATCGAGCAGGGTTGTTATGCCCTTAACGCTCTCAGGATAAACGGGAGGTCTTGTTAACGACCCCGTGAGCGTTCCGTCCATCAGAATCATGTGCTCCTCATTCCCGATCAATGCTCCAAGCTTGTTTTCGAGTGTCTCCATCTGAAGTCTTATAATCTGATCAGAGATTCCATGATTGTAGGTCATGGCATTTGTATAAACTAAGCGAGCGCTCCTGCCGTTTCCAAAAGCAAAAGAGGATACAGTATAGATTATTGTCCCGCTCAGCCTTGCCTTTCCTTGACTCCCATCAACTGCGTAAGCTTTGCTCTCCTTTTTTTCTGGGAGAGGTTTCCACTCTATCTTGCCCTTTAAAGCTCTTTCTGCATCTTTGAGTTCGTTTGTGAGCATCTTGAGGATTCTATCCGCTTGATCTTTAGAAATAAGGCGGTACATTTAACCCACCTCGACTTCCTCTACTCTCGAAACACCGTTTTCAAGCCTGACCCTCACAACCCTATCTGCAGCATCCTTGAGCTCCTCATCGTGGGACACTATTATCACCTGTGGGATTCTCCTTAGATAGCGCTCCATGATATCAACGAGTCTTCTCCTTCTTTCCTCATCAAGATAAGGTGTTGGCTCATCCATTATTAGGAGAGGTATCTCTCCCGCAAGATAGAGAGACAAGGCAAGCCTAAATGCCAGACCAAGGGCTATTCTCTCACCACCGCTGAGAAATGATAAATCTCTCTCCTTTCCGTCGTATATAACCCCAAGAACAACTTTATTTTCCTTAGCCTTCACGGTTATTCCGGAATACTTCTCTTCCGTAAGCTCTTCGAATATCTCGCTTGCATATTCACCAACTTTTGCCAGTGCATCTTCTTTAAGAATGTTCTTAAATTTCCTGACCTTTTCTCTGAGCTCTTGAACTCTCTCCCTGGCTTTTCTTAGTTCTTCAAGTTCTTTTTTCTTGTTTTTGACGTTGTCTCTTTCTTTTTGAAGGCTCTCTAGGGTCTTGCTCAGTTCCTCCTTTCTTTTTTCTAGATTCTTGAGCTCTGTTTCTGCCCTTGTTAAGGCTTCTCTCTTCTCAACGTGCTCCTTTTTGAGCTTGTCGTGTTCTTCTTTGCTGTACTTTTTCTCGAGCTTTGCAATTGTTTCCATCAACAAGGATAACTGTTCTTCAAGTTGTTTTCTTTGAGATTTGAGGTCTCTTAACTCTTTTTCCTCTTCATAGAGGCGCTTTTTCTCTTTCTCAAGTTCTTCCTTAACATCCAAGAGTCCTAGATATTCTTCATAGAGGGGCCTTAGCTTTTCAAGCTCTGCCTTAAGGCTGTCCTCGCTTTCAAACCCAAGTTCTTTGAATTTTTCCTCGTATTTCTGAAGCTCTTTTCTGGCGTTTTCCATTTTTTTCTCTATGTTTCTCTTCATTTTTTCTAACATCGGCTTCTTCTTGAGCTCCTCTAAAATGCCCTTAAGTTTGCCCTCAAGCTGATTTTTCTCCTTTGAGAGCTTTTCATATTCCCCAGCTTTTTCTTCAAGTTCCTTCAGGTTGAATTGGGCCAATTTTTCTTCATTTTCCTTTATCTGCTTTAGAACTTCTTCGTTTGTTATTACAATGCTTTCCTTTTTTAGAATGCTCTCAATTTTTTTAAGTTCTGTCCTGAGGTCTTTTTCCTCTTTTTCGAGTTCTTTCAGCTTTGTCTTATACTTCTTAATTTCCATTCTGTAGCTTTTGATAAGCTCTTCTCTGTGTTCATCCGTAAGATCAGAACCGCAGACGGGACATTTTCCTTTGGCCTTCATAAGCTCTGAGATTGCTTTGTCTTTCTCTCCAGAGAGGCTCCTGAGTTCTCCTTTCTCCTCTCCAATCTTTTCAAGCTTCTCGCGGATTTCTTCTTTTCTTTTCTTTGCTTTTTCTATTTCATTCTTGAGGGCCTTAATCTCTCCTTCACTGAGGGTTAATCTCTTTTTGAGGGATTCTATTGTTCTCTTGATTCTCATGGCTTCTTCATACTCTTCTGCATGTTGTTTTAGGCCTTCAAGAGTTTCCGTCATTCCTTCTACTTTCTCTCTAATTTCCTCCAGCTCTTCTTCCTTCCCTATGAGTTCTTTAATTCTCTCCTCTATTTGGGAGAGCTTCCCCTCGTAGCCTTTAAGCTCTTTTTCAATCCTAGATTTTACTTCACTGTACTCTTTCTGGAACTTTTCGAGCTCTTTATACCTCTCTGCTTCAGGCTTAATCTTTTCAAGCCTTTCAGACTTCCTTTCCAGCTCTTGTATCTTTACCCTTCTTTCGTTTATTGAGCTGACGAGGGAGTTTATCCTCGTCCTTACCCCTTCGAGATTCTTTTCAATTCTGCTTTTCTCCTCTTTTGCTTTGTTAAGCTTCTCCACTAGCTCCTCAAGTTCAGAGAGTCTCTTTTCTGTTCTTTCAGCTTCTTTTCTCAGCTCTGGAATCTTTGGTGTAAGCTCGTTTACTTGTTTAATGGTTTCGCTTAGGCTTTTTCGGGTTTCCTCTATCATCTCATCTATGTTCTTCATTGCTGTAAGGTATTCCTCAATTGCATTTATCTTTGAATCTATGGCCTTTCTGACCTCAAGAAGGTTATTGTAGGCATTTTCATATCTATCCAATCCCAGAACTTTTCTGACGACTTTCTCCCTGCTTTCGTCACTCTCTAAGATCGCGTCAATCTCTCCCTGTCTTATGTATATTGCGTTCACAAAGATGTCGTAGGGGATTACTTTTTCCATCCATCTTCTCACGTATTGCTGACCTGCTTCGGTTGCATAATGCCAGCTGTTACTCTCTTGGTACTTAACGAAAGCTATGCCTCTGGTTATGTTTCTGTGGAGCTGGTACTTCACATTGTCCTTTTTAAAAAATATTGTTATCTCGGTGCTTTTCCCATTTACCCTTAGGATGTCTTCCTTTTTGAGGTCTTTGGGCTTTGTAGGCCAATAAAAACCTACAAGTATCGCGTCGAGAAGGGAGCTTTTTCCAGAACCGTTTTGTCCTATTATCAGGTTTATTCCAGGTGTAAAAGTTACCTTCGTGAATTCATGTGAGCGGAAATCCCTCACAATTATCTTTTCAATCATCATTCTCTCTCACCCTTCAGCCATGATAATAAATCGGATTTTTTCTTTGGTTGCGGTTTCTGAGCTTTCTTACTTTCCTCTTTGGTCTTGGGTTTAGATTCTTCTTTTTTCGGCTTATGAATCTCTTCTCTTTTGCTCTCCTCTCTTGGAGGAGAACCTTTTAGAAGAAGCTCTATAACTTCTTCGAACGCTTCAAATTCTTTCTCACCTACGAGTTCGAGTATTTTGAGCTCTAAAGGATTAAAGAAGTCTTTCGCATTTGCTGTGCTTCCAGTTCTTATGGAAGATCTTTTGAACTTCGTTCTTATGTGAAGATACTTAACACTGAAGATTTCGTGGAGAAAAGACACATCAAAGGGCTTTTCCCATTCGATATCCACTCTCACAAAGGCCTCTTCCGGGATTTTTGTGCTTAGCTTTTTAAGCTCCTTTTTTGCGGAGACCTCGTCAGCTTTAATCTTAATATCGTAAAAGGGTCTAACGTCGAGCTTTACAAATCTTGGTTTAAAATCCTCCACTATCAGGAAGCCCTTCTCCTCTCCAGCTTGCGGAATAAATGTATCTCCTTTCCACCTGTATCTCATCTCGTAATCTCCAAAGTCCCATCTCTCCAGAGAGCCGGGATAGGCGACAACGCCCAGTCCCTTATTGCTTTGCCACCTTTTGTGTATATGCCCCATTGCGTAGTAAAGAAAGCCATCTGGCAGGTCTTCTAGGGTTATCTCGAAGTAATCCCTCTGTGTTTCCAGTTTTAGGCTCTCCATCATCTCCTTTATCCCCTGATGGAGCATAAGTATCGCATCTCCGCTTGGTCTAAAGTAATCACTCAGCCTGTTCCTCTCGAACCATGCGGCACTCATAAACTTCATTCCATAAATCTCAAGGCTCTTATTACCTTTTTCAAAAACCCCTTTGGTGATTAGCTTTCCATTAACTTTCTCTGTGGTCTGATACTTGTTTTCCTTTTTTTCCTCGCTGAATCCAAGAACATGCATTAGCCCTAAAGACTCTAAAAGATTATAAGCGGAGATCCTCTTTTGGGTTCTGTCATGATTTCCTTCAATCGCAAAAACCGGAATGCCTTCTTCTTTTGGAATAGAAAGGATGTCTATAGCTTCTTTTATCGTCTGGGGACTTGGATTGCTCCGATGAAAGAGGTCTCCAGCAATTAGTATAAAATCAACTTTTTCTTCAATAGCCTTTTTTATTGCGGTCTCGAAGGCTTTTTTAAACTCTTCAGCCCTATAGGGCAGTCTGTACTGCTCAAACCCGAGATGTGCATCAGCAATATGGGCAAACTTAAAGGTCATATTCTATCCCCTCGTCCTCATAGACTCGCTGGATTTCCTTTTCTTTCTCTTCCTCTTCGAATCTTTTACGCCACCTTGATACAATCCCTATATCTTCTCCACCGTAGTCTCCGCCCTTTTCTTTAAAGTTGTATATCTTCACCAGTGCTGGAAGAGCTATTGCTTGGCCAACTATTACGGCTTCTCCCTTTCCAAGGGAGGCAATATCGGCTAATAAGTCAGAACTCAGTTGTTCACTCGCTTTTAGGACGTAGTCCTGGTCTTTTGGATTTACTATCTTCAGGATTATCTTAGTGTTTGTCTGGCTTAAGACGTCTTCATTGAGCTTGTTTGGTCTCTGAGATACTATTCCCAACCCAACTCCAAATTTTCTCCCCTCTCTCGCAATCCTGCTCAAAATTCTCACGGCATCGTTGTGTTCTCCCTGTGGGGCAAAGATGTGTGCCTCTTCTACTATCATGAGTATTGGCTCAGCAAGTGCTTTGCTTTTGTTCTCAATGCTCTTCATGATATCTCTAAGCTCTTTAATCTCCTCTTCAAGTTTTGATGTTTTTGCTGCTTTGCTTTCTCTGAGCTCGTCCTCTATGCGTTCGAGCTTCTTTCTGGCTTTTTCATAGTCTACCCTTGCTTCGAATATCCCTTGAAGAAGTTTTCCAGCAATGATCTTCATTTGCCCTTCATCTAAAGGCCCGAGATCAATGATATTCGCCTTCCCTGGCTCTATTTGGGATATGAGGTCCTCACTCGTCAGTAAGCTTCCGTAGTTCCTTAAAAACCTCCTAATCCTTAAAACAACCCCCCTTAATGTTTCTACTCTATCTGACTTGAGCTCTTCTGTGAAGTAGCTTTTCTTCCCCTCATCCCAGTATCGTGCTTCTTTGTTCCTTATCCAGTCGTTTATTGTTC
>JAGGWM010000122.1 GCA_021157445.1 Thermococcus sp.
AACTGGGGACAAAGATATTTCCTCCCATAGGCTCATGCACTCTTTAATCCCTGGGGCCTTATCAGGGGAACCTATAACTATGAAATCAGGATGGCTTTCTCCTACCCAAGAAGTACAAGATTCGCACGAATCTCCACCAATTCTATTTTCACATAATAGATATTTCCCCAGTTCTACCGCCAGCTTTTTCTGCAAAAAACCTGGAATTATACAGGCAAAATTAGTATCTCTTATATTATGCTTGACTTCAGCCACTATGGAAATAAAAGATTCCTGAAGATAAGATTGCTCTTCTTCACTGGCAGCTACATTTTCTTTTGACATATTTTCTTAGCTCCTCCATAAGCTGCAATTGCACAAACTTTTCATCTCCATTTGCATCTATTCTTCTTATTCGTTCCGGGTTCTTCTCCCAAAGCATTCTGTAACCTTCAGCTATGCGCTTTAATAATTCCAAGTCCTGTTCAATTCTATCCATGTTTCCTCTTTTCGAAAGCCTTTTTACGGCTGTCTCAATCGATACATCAAACCAAAAAGTTAAATCAGGTTCTGGCAACTTTGCTACATTTATAATTGTTCTTACATCTTTTTCAGGCAAACATCTGCCCCATACTTGATATGCTAACGTAGAATCATTATATCTTTCTGAAATAACTATTCCGCCATTCTTCAGGATGGGAGAAATTACTCTAGCTACATGCTCACATCTGTCAGATATAAAAAGAAACAATTCTGTCCACGGATTCTCAAAGTGGCTTTTTATTATAGTGCTTCGCAAAGACGCGCCGCCAGGCCACCCTCCAGGCTCATGGGTAAGTATGACATTATCTGTCTTCCAAATACCTCTTACCATTCTTGCAATATGCTTAGCTTGCGAACTTTTTCCAGATCCATCAATTCCTTCCAACGTAATAAACATAACTTACTCAATGCCACCTTATCGTTATAAGCTTGCTTGGATTGTTTCAAAACTTGTAAAACAATCCAAGAGAATCCCTTACATCTGAATCTCTTTCTTGATGTTTAAAAAACAATCCCCAATCTTCGTCCAGAGCATATTTGCCCTCTACAGAGAAACTACCACCTGCTTCGTCCCACCATTCCGAGCTTATCACGAAATTACCCGTGGAGAAATTAGGGTTATAAGATAGTCCAAAACCAAAATAGTCATTTATAGCCCCAGAAACAAATCTCCAATTTCCATAGTCATATCCCACAACCCCTGTAAATCCGGGTTCATCACCTATATTTGCCATCCCCATAACTAAAGAGTATGGAGATCCTACCTTGCTCAAGCGAACATAAGTATCAAATATGGGATCTTTCCTATCCAAATCCTCATGTAGATATAAATCTCCTTCAAGATTTATAGATTCTATAAAAGAAAGGGTTTTATTTGCCCTATCCGCTAACTCAGACAATTTTTTCAAGTTTAAGCCGCTATCTGAGTTATTATCATTTAAACCTAAGACAAATTCTTTTATTGAAATCGCCATCTCTTGTGTAGATTCTGCAGCTTCCTTAATTTTTAGGACAGTCTGCCTTATATCTCTTCCTGCCTTTCTATCGTTATCAAAGTCAGAGACTATAAAATTCAATCTTCTAGATAACTCTTCAACATTCTTAACAAGCTTTGCAACATCCTCCTTATTCTCTTCTACCATCATATTCATATTCACAGATAACTCCTCAAAAGAGTTAGCCGCTTCTCCCACAGAACTAGCAGCATTGATAATTGCAGGTTTGGCCTCTTTTATAAAGCTATCCATATTATCTGCCGCCTGCGAAAGGTTCTCTAAAAAATTGTTTACCTTTAAAAATGTTGCTTTTATATCTCCAAGTCCTTCCTCTATATCTTCAAGTATTTCATCAAAGGACGGAGGCAAAACTCCTCTTACTCTAACTCCAGGTTGTAATAATTTTTTGGAAGTTCCCCTTATTATTTTTACCCTAGGCTCCCCTAATAACCCTCCAGTATCTATAGTAAATTTACTATCTACAGGCACTGGCACTTCCTCTTTCAGGCCCACTCTAACTAATACTCCTCTATCCAATAATTTCATTGCATTCACTTGACCAGATTCTATTCCTGAGACCAAAACTGGCGAGCCAATGTTCAACCCCATGGCATCTTCGAACACTATATCTAGCTGGTATCCACTTTCTCCAAAACGTAAGCCCCCACTAAAAGACACTAACACACCAAGCAAGATTATCGCCATAAGAGCAAAAGTTCCTATTTTTATCTCTCTGGTCATAGTAATTCTCCTCCACGCACTGAAACAAGCCCCGACGAAAAACGCTTTACCTCCGTGTTGCTCGTTTCCCTCCACTCTTCACAAGTTCCACGCCAAACAACTCGTCCATTTTCCATCAAAACTAATCTGTCAGCTATGCCTAGTGCTGACACCATGTCGTGGGTTACAACTAAAACTGCTACTCCAAACTTCCTACACAAATTTACAATCAAGGCATCTATATGTCTTGCAGTCAAGGGATCCAATCCAGTTGTAGGTTCATCTAACAACAAAACCTCCGGTTCGTGAACTAAGGCTCTTGCTATCGCAACTCGCTTCCTCATGCCACCGGAAAGCTCAGAGGGGTACAAATTACTTACATTTCCTAGTTCTACATGTTTTAATATTTCCTTCGTCTTCTCTTCTATAGTTTCCCTATCCGCTATTCCTTTACAATACTTTAACGGAAATGCAATATTTTCCCCTACAGTTAAGGAGTCAAACAAAGCTCCACCTTGAAAAACCACACCTAGTCTCTTCCTAAAAGCAGTTATTTCCCTTTCATCTGTAGCAGATGTTATCTGAGCCTCAAAAAACTTAATTCGTCCCTTTTGTATCTTCTGCAAGCCAGCAACAACCCTGAGTGTCGTAGTCTTACCACACCCAGAGGGCCCTAATATACACTTCACCTCTCCCATGCTTAAAGATAAGTTTACTTCTTTTAATGCTCTCTTTTCTCCAAAAAACACTGATACTTCTTCAAGCATTACGATGGGAGTACTCAACCAGTTATCCCCCCAAACAGAAGGCTTGAAAGGATATAGTTCGTGGCTAATATCAGCATATTGCTCCACACAACGGCTCTCGTAGTAGCCACTCCTACTCCTTTAGCCCCTTGTCCTGCTCTGAACCCCTGAGTGCAAGCAGAAGTAGCTATCAAGAGTCCAAACACAGCAGCCTTAAAAATCCCCCCCCATATATCGTAGGGATCCAAAAGAACTTCCAAAGATTTCTTAAAAATATGAGAGTTTACACCATGAGATAATACATACAAAAAAGCTCCCCCTATACCTATAAAATCTGAAAAGATAGTCAAAGCTGGTAACATTATAAAACTCGCTAGCAACCTTGGTGCACCAACAAAGACCACGTCATCTAAACCGAAGGCCTTAAGGGCATCTAATTGCTCAGTGACTTTCATGGAACTTATTTCTGCAGCCATTGACGCTCCTACTCTTCCGCTAACCACCAATCCTGTAAGCACCGGTGAAAGCTCCCTCGTTATACTTAAACCTATTACGCCTCCTATATAACCAGTTGCCCCAAACTTTATAAATTGATCTATAGTTTGAACCGCAATGACCATTCCAGTAAAAGCGCTTGTGATAGCTACCATAAATACTGAGCTAACACCTATACGCTCCATTTGCTCCGAAAAATCCTGCAAACTCCAGGTCTTTGAAACTAGCCCACTTATGATTTTGAAGAAAATAATAAAAAATACGCCGAGGCTTTCAACCGTTACTATAATCTCGTGCCCCAGCCAACTGATAAACTGCAAACCTCGGCCCCCTTCCAGCAAAGCAAAAATCTAATTATTTCTTTGCTTACCTGATACCTTGACCAACTTCCTCAAAAGACCATCTACGTAATAATTGGATTTATAAACTTTCAAAAGCCCCTTTTCCATCTTTTCCTTTTTTATTTCACTTAAAAGCCTTTTATCCTGCTCCTCTGCTTTCGCTTCCCATGGGGCCCTATTGGGTGATCCATCATATCTAAGTTCTACAACAAGCTCATTATTAGCTTCCATGGAATCCAACTCACGCAAGAGTTCCTTTAAATCCGTAATGGCCCTCCAGCCTTGCAATAACGACTCCTGAGAAGGTTCTTCTATACCTCCACCTCTTACCACTACTTCGTAAGTTCCTACAGCATCTTCAGGCATATTTAATACGAATTTCTTTTCTACTGCTCTTCCTCTGAACGGGCGCATTTTTACAGTTATCTCAAAAGGTTCACCTGGTTTTAAAGGCTCTTTTGGCACAGTCAACCCTTCTATGAGGAGAATTCTAGGTTCTTGCGTTACTTCTACATCGATATGAACTCCGAAAGGATTTATCTCATAATAAGGGTTTAACATGATAGCTTTAGTAATATCTATGGCCTCAGAGAACATGTCCTTTCCCAAATCCTTATCTGAATAAAAGATGTTTGATCTCCTCCAACCATCAACCAGAGATCTACCTTCTATTTCCAGGTCAACTTTTGCTGTCCCTTCTCCTTTCCTCTCCCAAATATTATCCCATAATCCAACTAAAATGTTATCAAGAAGATTACTTAAGAGAAAAGGGTCGTTAACGAATTGAAACCGTTTCTTGACAACCTTACCGGTATCTTTGTCTTTCATACTGAGGGAGAAATCAAACGCTGGAGGAATCTTTCCCAAATATCCCCCAATAGCCTGAGGCCTGTCCTGCGTTACTACACCTACAATTTCGGTGGGAGTTCCTATTTTAAAAGGGGCCTCTAGGCTCGGTATAACATCATGTATCCAAGCTTTTGCTACAGGATAATAAACGGCACCACGGTTCAAAAATGGATGAGCAAAAGCCAGGAAACGTCCGTCGGTAGATAAAGCTGTTAATGTTCCTGTAGCCGCAATGGAGACATCTCCCCAAGCTAATAGAACACTAACAGCATCTCCCGGAATGAGTTTTGCATTTAGGTTAACTGGTAAAGAAGAAACATTAAAAGAGCCTGGCAACATGGAGTAGCTGACATTTAGCTTTTGGCCTATCCCACTAGCACCACGATCACTGAGTCCATATATAGTCATGGGGGTCGACAGATTACCCGCTTTTTTAGCGTTGCTTTCTTTTTTTTCATCACTGCTTTCAATAGATATTTTAATTGGTCCCTTCAACTCGACAGCTCTATCAGGCCAGTTCCAAATTGATGCCATTTCAGATATAGGGGTCACAAGCCCTTTGTTATGTTCGCTGAAATGCCAACCATACCCTATAGCGCCAACAAGTTTACCGTTTATGAAAACAGGACTTCCACTCATCCCTGCAGCAATTCCCCCTGTTTTTTCTATGACTGGGCCATAGGCTTGAATTAGTATCAATTTGTGCGGCAAGTCAGCTGATGGCAGCACGCTTAAAACTTTCACAGGAAATGTAACTACCTTTTGACCTTTAATGACCGTGTAGGCAACTCCTTCCATGCCTGCCTTAATATCTTCAACGGGCATCACTGGAACCTTTGAGTTGAATATTTTTGGCTGTGCAAAAGATGGTGACGAACAAAAGATAATAAGCAGCAGAGAGATCAAGATCCTTAATAGAAACCTATCCATACTCTTTTCCTCCGTAAATAAGATAAAAAACAAACTAGTCTTCTTTCACTTTGTTGCTTCTCTTTCGCCTTTTCAACTCTGCGAAAATAAAATCATCTAAATCCCCATCTATTACAGCTTGAATATTGCCCTTTTCCAGCCCGGTACGATGGTCTTTTACCAAAGTGTAAGGGTGAAAAACATAGGAACGTATTTGGCTCCCCCAACCTATCTCCTTTTTCTCTCCTTGGATTTGTTCAAGCTGTTCCTGTCTTTCCTGCAACATCCGTTCATACAAACGGCTCTTCAACACTTTCATTGCCACTTGCCTATTCATGTGCTGAGATCTCTCATTCTGGCAGCTAACCACTATCCCTGTAGGTATATGAGTTATTCTAACCGCAGAATCTGTCATATTAACATATTGTCCTCCCGCTCCCCCGGCCCTAAAGGTATCTATTTTTAAATCTTCAGGGTTGATATTAATCTCCACGTCCTCCGGGAGCTCTGGAGAAACGTTAATTGAAGCAAAACTAGTATGTCTTCTTTTTGCCGTGTCAAAAGGTGAAATCCTTACAAGCCTATGGACACCTCTCTCGCATTTCAGGAATCCATAAGCAAAGGAGCCAAAAACATGAAAGGTTACAGATTTTATCCCTGCTTCCTCCCCTTGAGTTATTTCAAGGATTTTAGTTTTAAATCCCTTGTTTTCAGACCATCTAAGGTACATTCTATAAAGGATTTCTGCCCAATCTTGAGAATCAAGCCCACCTGCTCCAGGATGAATGCTAACTATTGCATTAGAATCATCATATTCCTCGTCAAGCAACAGCATAACTTGTTCCTCGTCTATCCTCTTGTTAAGCTTTTCTGCTCTTTCGTAAAACTCTCTCTCTAAAGCTTCATCTTGTTCCATTGTCAATAACTCAGCTATGGTCTCCAAATCTTTGAACTCATTCATCATCTCTTGCCATTTGTTATAACGATCCTGGAGCAAAGCCAACTTTTTAGTTAGTTCCTGAGCATCATCTCTGTCCCAGAATCCTTGTTCTGTTGTTTTATCGGTAATTTTTTCTATTTCTGCTTTCAACGAATTCGGGTCAAAGGCTGTCCTGCAGCTCTATTACCGAAGAGCGCAGTTCCTCCAATATTGTAGATATAGGCAGCAGTGTCATTTGAACTCCTCCTTAACTAACCCTTTCATTATATAATGTGTCTTGTTCTTATGTGACTTTTGCTATTAATGGACTATCATTATATCATCACTCACAGAGGAAGGATGAATTAGGAGGCCGCAAAATGCTTAAATCTAACACGACGAAAAAAAAAGTATTAAAGATTCTTCTAGAAAGAGAAGGCGATATAGTTTCTGGCTCAGAATTGAGCTCTTTATTGAAAGTATCAAGACAAACTATATGGAAAGCCATAGAATCTTTAAGGGAAGAAGGGTTTTACATCGAGTCAATACCTCATCAAGGATATAGATTGTTGAACAAAAGCAATGCCGACCTTAGCCCCACCTGGATAGAGCTTTCCCTTGACGATATATCATGGGGACATCCTGTTTTGTACTGGGATTCTTTAGATTCCACTCAAGAACCTGCCAAATCCCTAGCACGCCAGGGAGCAAATGAAGGAATTGTTATCCTAGCAGGAGAACAAAAAGCAGGCAGAGGAAGACTTGGACGAGAATGGCTATCGCCTGAAGAAGGGAGTATAAGCCTTTCCGTGATATCTCGCCCTAATATAGACCCCAGTTTTTTGCAGCTTTTGAGTTTATCAACGGCTATAGCAGTACACGACTGCTTAGAGGAACTATTCAATATAGATCTTGAACTTAAATGGCCCAACGATATTTTATGGAAAGGAGCTAAGATTTGCGGAATCTTGATTGAAGCTTCGAGCGAACCTGGCAAAGTACACTATGCCATCATAGGAATAGGTTTAAATGCCAACCTAAATCCAAAAACCTTAAGTGCAGTAAATAAACCGGCTACATCTCTTAAGGCCATACTGGGACGCAAGGTTCATAGAGGAGAAATAGTAGCAGCATTGGTAAGACAACTTCAGAAAAAAATTAATAACTTGGAAAAACCAGAAGGAATTACGGAATGTATAAGAAAGTACTCAAAGTTGTGTTCGACTTTGGGAATGCAAGTAAAAATAGAACAAGACAATCAAGTTATTAAGGGTATTGCAGAAGGCATTTCACCACTGGGTAACCTCATAGTGAGGTCTG
>JAGGWM010000064.1 GCA_021157445.1 Thermococcus sp.
CATCCCCCAACGAGCTTTTCCAAATCCTCCAAATCCATCATCTCCCCGGTTTTTCCCTCAATCCTTTTTGCGATGAGCAGGAACTTCTTCTTCCCCTCAAAACGCTCCGCCTTTTTCTTTAACCGTTCGAGAACTCTCTCGGCTTCTCTTCTTCCGGGCTCGCTCCACTTAACCTCAACGAAAAGCATGCCATTGTCAAGCTCTGCTATGGCATCTATCTCCTCGCCCTTGTGCCACCACCTTGCAACTTTTTTCTGCCCGAAGTCAATTATCCTCTGGCGGAGCATCTCCCTCACGAGTTTTTCGAAGGATTTTTCGTAGTAGGCGTTCAGCTCGCGCTCAATCTTCGCCCAGACCTCATCAACTAGACCGAGTTCTAAATCACCAAAATTTGGATAGACGAAGCGGAACCAGAAGTTGAAGAAGTTGTCCTTTATGAAGTATCTCCCCCTCTTTCTCCTCCCGTAGGGGAGTTCGTAGCCCACCAAATCGAGACGCTCAAGGGTATCGAGGTACCTGGAAAGGTGTCCCCTATCAAGCCCGGTGAAATTGACTAACTCCCCGAGCGTTTCATAACCCAAGGCGAGTCCTTTAAGAATGAGCTTGTAAACCCTCGGCTCCCTTAGCTCCTCCCTAAGCAGAAACTCGGGCTCCTCGTAGAGAACCTCCCCCTTTCTCAGAATCTTCATCTTTATCGCTTCCTCAACGCCCAGCTCCTTCACGAGGTCGAGGTAAAAGGGGATCCCGCCAAATACGGCATAGATCTTCACGAGCTCTTCCATGCTTCTATTGGGAAACATCTTGGCTATGCCTTTTATATCAAAGGGCTCAACCTTCCACTGCCCCGTCCTCCTCCCATAGAGAGGGCTTTTGTATTCCATGATCCTCTCCATCATTCCCATTGAAGAGCCGCAGAGCACAAGAAAGATATTGGTTCCTTTTAGGTGTTCATCCCAAGCCTTCTGCAGCACGCTCAAAATTCCGGGTTCAAGGCTCATCAAGTACTGGAACTCGTCCAGGATAACAGCTGTCCTTTCCTCTCCTATTTCATCTGCGAGGTAGCGGAAGAGCCTTCCAAAGTCTTTCACTTCCATGAAGTACTCTTTTCCAGTAAGCTCTGCAAACTTCTCAGCCAATCCTTTAATGTTCTCGCCCATCGAGTCTGCGGTGGCGAGGAAGTAAACTCCCTTTCTGTTCTTTAGGAACTCCTTGAGGAGCATGGTCTTTCCCACTCTCCTGCGCCCGTAGATTATTATCAGTTGCGCCCCCTTTTCCTTCCATTTCCTTTCGAGGAACTCAAGTTCACTATTTCTGTTCACGAACATTCTATCACCACATAAAATGATGCATGCAAATTATAATAATCTTTCTGCAGCATTTCTTTTGTGATGGGCATTCCAATCATGCATTCTTCTTTCTCTCGCTTCCATTTGGCTTTATTCCCCTTACATTGAGCGTATCTTGCACTTGCAATTACATAAACTGTCCTACTGTCAACGACTGCAGACGTTGTTGGCTCTTCAGTCTTAAACTTCCAAAATAATTCAAGGGGAGGTTCTAAAGCATCGGTAGCAACTCCTGTATGTTGGGAATTGTTCTTATATGCCCTCCACTCGGTAGCCAAAGCGAAATTTGTAACTATGGAGATAACTATCAGTGCTGTAATGATCTTACTACCGACTTTTTCCATTATTCGCCACCTAAGTAAGCCTAATTGAAATCTGATTTTAACAGAAAAGATTAAATGAAACCGGATTCAGAGTTCTTCAAGTTCAAGGTGTTTTTTCTCCTTCCTCTCCTCTCCGGTAACCTTCTCGGCTGCGACCTCGGGCTCAAGCTCCCCCTCCTTTACGGCCCTGATTGTATCCAAAATCTCTGTGAGCTCCTCATCCGCCTCAAAATTAACCCCCGTTGCGAGGGCTTGGTCTGTGTAGCCAAGCATGCGGTTAAGGTTCTCGTTTAGATTTTGAGAATCGAGCTGCATTTCAACGAGTTTTTGCTCCAGCTCCTCAGGAGACATGCTATGGAGAATCTTCCAGGTTGGAGTATTTTTCAATAAGGCCTCGTTTTCCTTAATTATCATGAGGTTGCTAACGAGCATCATCTGCTTGTTTAACTGCGCATGTGTATTCTGCAGGTTTTTCTTTCTTTGGTTGAGGGTCTTTATCTTCGTAGCTATTGTCAGCTCTTCGCTTTTGCTCCTTGCCTTCTTGGCCTGCTCAAACAGAAGTGCAATCTGCCTGTCTATCTCTATAATCTCATTCTCTATCTTCCTAATCTGCATGTCAAGCTTTACTTGAGTCTCTCTAAGTTGGCTTAGTGGGATGTCAAGCGGGTTCTTTTTTCCAAAAAATCTGGAGAAGAAAGCCATTCAAAACTCCTCCAGCTCTTTTGAAAGCTCCTTTTCTTTGGCCTTTTCAAGGGCCTCCTCAGCATCAGCCTCCCCGGCTTCAACTTTTGCCCACGCTTCCATGAGTTCCCTTTCCGTCTGGTCTTCAGTGGCCTCAAACTCTGCTATCTCCATCTCGAAGACGCGGTTGAGATTGTTAACCATCTCATCGAACTCCTTTCCATCGAGGTTCACTTTAACTAGGACGCTTTCGAGATGTTCTGGCTCAACCTTGGTGAGCTTCTCCCATATACCAACTTTTCTGAGCTCCTTCTCCTACCTCTTAACAATGATCAGGTTCTTGACGAGAGTGTACTGCCTCTGGGCCGTTGTGAAGTCCTTAAGCTTGAGCTTCTCTTCAAGATCGAGGCTCTTAATCTCCTGTGCCAGCATCTTCTTCTTTAGCATATCGGCACCTACTCCTTCCTGGAAGAGCTGCTTCTTCTTCCGTTCAATGTTGTTTATTTCCTTCTTTGCCCGTTCCAAGCGGTTTCTAAGCCTTATTTCTTCCTCTTGCAGTTCCCTTAAAGAGAGCTTCTCAATCGGATTTTTCCTAAATCTATCTAATATCTTCATCTTTTAACCCCCTTCATCAATACCAATCCAAAACCATCAATGTACTTAACAAACCCGTTCTCTTCCTTAGCAGCCTCATAAAAGGCCTTCTTAATGTAGGCTTCACCTCCGCAATCTTTCACTTCATTAAATGGCAGATAGTCTCTTCCGGCCAGCTTTGACTTTATGCACTCCTTCACCTTTACATAAACTTCCTCATCAAGCTCCATGCGTACCAATGGAACAAGGGCCTTTGCATATCTGTCATTTGGATTGTAAATGATCTCTCCAGTCTCAACATCAAGTAACAGTAAGGAAACGTTCTCAGAATAGAAGTTCTGGTGGAACTGATTGGAATTAACGTACTTCTTTATCCGGTCTTCAAAGCCTAAGGGAGAAGCTATCAGGAGAATTGTGCGCTCATTCTTTGATGAATCCCTTGCATCGACCAAGTAAGCGTTTACATCAGCAAGTTCTAATGGGTCGGTATCAAACCCATACTCCGCAAGCTTTTCGACTCTTGTTATGTAGTGTCCTTTTAAGAGAAGATTTTCTTTGCTTCCTAAGAGTTTCTTCTCTTTTAACTTAACTTCGAGGTATCTGTTTTCCGGTAGATTCTTCAGAGTTTTTTCGTCGAGTTTAGAGGCGAATTTGGAGGTATTCTCCCCTAATTTTTCGTTTATTTCTTCCACTTTGTAAGTTTTATCCAAGAGCTGAACTTTGTTCTTGAGCTTGCTCTTCAATCTTCCTAAAAAGTTCAGCTCCTGTATCCTTGCATCCTCCCTAATCACAAGGCGGGATCCTTTTTCAAGGCTCTCTGAAGCCTTGAGAACTTCATCTATCTTTCTACGCAGCGCTTGATCCTTTTCCATTAGCTCCATTTCTTTCTTTTTGAGCTCCATTTCTTTCTGTTTTAATTCGATACTTCTTCTTTGTATTTCTTCCTCAAGTCTTCTTACTTCATTCATCATGTTCTCTCTGGCTCTTTCAAGCTCTGTCTGAAGTTTTTCTTGAAGTTCTTTATCTTTCAATTCAATAAGTTGCTTAGCAAGCTCTTCTTTTTCCTTCTCAAATCTTTCAATAAGCTCCTGCTTTTCTCTCTCCAGCCGTTCTATTTCCTCCATGCTTGCACGGGAAATCTCTTGCACAATCCTCTCTTTTTCATATTCAAAAGCTTCTGTAATTTCTTTGATATGTTCTCTAAGACCCTGGACTTTTTTCTCATAGGCCGACTTTACTGCCTCAACGCTCTCCTCCTTGTCCTTCTCCCACTCCTCAAGCAGTGTTCTAAACCAATTGTATTTGTTGGCCTCATTAATTGCTTCGTTGAGCTTTTCTTTGTAACCACTCCACGTTTTCTTGAAGTAATACCTCAGGGTTAATTTTATGTTAGGGTTGTTAAGCTGATCTTCAATCCACCTGTCCATTCCGAGGTAGTATGTTTTCAGGAGGTCTAAAACTTCGGAATCCCTCCTGTAAAGCTTCTCTAAAATGTCATCCTTTGTCATTATTTCAAAAATATTGTACTTTAAGAGCTCGTCGACAATTTGGAGCTCTTCTCTACTGAATCTTTTGGCTGCTGGGTAAAAGTTTTCACCATTGTTTTCAAAACTCCACGCAAGTATTGCCAGTGCGGCCTCAAACTTTGCTCTAAAATTGGCATCCAGATCTCTTAGGAAGTCTCCGCAGTATCCATCCAAATACCTCTCATATGTGTTCTTTACCTCATGCCATAGGCGTTCTCTTCGTGAAAAGTCCTCTACGAGGATGTCCCTCCCCTGCTTTAGGACCCTTTCAGCAGGCTTTAAGAGGTTTTTAACGCATTCCAAATCCCCTTCATCAAAAATTCCCATCCTTCATACCCCCAAGAGAGGTCCCAAATCCTCTTTTAGTTTTTCAGAGACGTATTCTACAGCCTCCCCATATCCTGAAAACAGCAATTTTACCCAAGTCCCGTTCTTCCTTGGTTCAATTATAACTTCAATGTCCACGCGGCCCTTTCTGGTGAGGGTAAAGTACTTCATGGATTTGATATCTGAAGAATAGTAACGAATGTTGTTCTTGGAAAAAACGTATTCTAAGAACTTTTTAACGGTTTCTGGAGATTCCTCACTTTGATACTCAATGACTAGTTTGTTGGGCTGAATTTTAGATTGTAAGTCCTTCTCATGTAAAGCAAAGACTTCAACTTTCCCAGAGGATTCTGGGTTAAGCTTCGAGAAAAGTTCTTCTGCAAACCCGTTAATTTCTTCGGTTTCGATAACGAAAGTTAAGCCTTTAGGTTTTGAAACCCTTGCGCGTTCTCGCCATTTCTCAAGAAGATAATCAATCCGTTTTCTTTCTGCATCGTCTTCATAATCAACAATGAATAGGTACTTCATCCCTTTTTACACCTCAATTAACTTCTTTTCGGCATTTTCTATCAAATCGACAATCCTCTCTGAGTATTCTATTATAAATTCCAAGTCTCTATCATTCGGAGAATATCCCTCATGGACAACCTTGTTTCGTATTTTGTAAAATATTCTCGGAAGCTCTGCTTCGAGTTTGGGGAGATAAATACCGTGGTGCTTCATGTATTTAACAAACCCGTAATACTTATCAGAAAATGTGTAGTCGTTGCCATGTTTATTTACGCCAAGCTCCTCTAAATTTACATTAAATTTGTCTAAAAACCTGTTCAACGCAACCTTCATGGCTCCGAGGTAGCACATTGCAACAGCCCAATTTTCTGAAAACTGAGGATGTTTTGTTATAAATTCATTTAGTCTTGGAATAAAGCCTTCTGGCTTTATTTTTACAAGAAGAGCTTCAATTTTATCAACAAAATACTGGATTTGTCGCTTTATGTATTCTTGACCGTATATGTTTTCTCTCTGTAGGAATGTTCTTAAATTCGAGATATCCGTTTGTAATGATAC
>JAGGWM010000021.1 GCA_021157445.1 Thermococcus sp.
GACTGCTCGCTTGAGAAGGTTATATTTCTAATTGAGAAGGTTAGAAGCACCATGAACAGCACGAAGATAAAGAGAAACTCAAGCGATATTTGCCCTTTTTTCATCTCTCCCACCACTTACTAATAATAAGAACTGCAAGTTATTTAACACTTTCTTTATTTTCTTCCTTTACAACTGCAAAAACATTCCCTCCGAATTTTTTAATTGAGACTCCAAAGTAGTCATGGTTGAAAATCTTAAATTTATACTGCTCCCCATTTAGCTCATGCTTCTTCAAGAGCTCCCCCAGTTCATCGATAAAAAGCTGAGTGAGCTGGTAGTAGCTTATATCCAAGGCGTGCTTCTTGTAATCAAGTAAAAACACCACAAGAGGGAGGATGCTCAGTGGTATAAGCACCCATGGTTCGGAATAGATGACAGTAAGACCAATCCCTAAAGCCATAAAAGCCCCTATGAAAGCTATGCCAAGCTTAAAGGTGTTTTTAACTCGTTTCATATCTTTAACTTTGCTCTCCCAGATTGTAAGAAGGGAAGGGTTGTAAAAGTCAAATGCCGTGTGTCTTTTTCCTTTTGCGATCCTTTGCCTTATTAAATCATCCCAATCATCCTCGTAGTATATCACTTCCCCCCTGTTCTTTGCCCTCTCAGCGTCTATTGAGGAGATTATCCTTATCATGTCCTCGGCACTTTCTTTGGCTATGTGGGAATAAACTTCTTTTTCATTAAGTTCTAAAGCCACTTCAACCGAGTCTTTCATCAACCTCACCCGGATAAATGTCCTCAAAATCAGGCAGTCCAGTTAAAAGCTCTTTTTTCTTTGTTTCAGCCTCTTCCTTTGCTTTCATGAACGATTGGGCGTACCTTTTAGCCGTTGTGATTATGTCCTCTATGCTCTTGCTCTCGTATATACCGCTCAAAATTGTGACAACCTCTATCTCCTTTTCCCTTGGATCTGGATAAAAGCCGCGGAAAATCTGCTTGCCCTTTATCTTTCTTGTGAGGTATTCGAGGGCCTCAAAAATGTCCTTTGCCTTTAGGAGTTCTGGTGGCCCATGGATGGCGACCAGGCCATAGAGTGCAGATTCTATGTTAGCCTCGAGGTAAAGGCCTTCATTTTCAAAGGATTTCAAGATCAATCGTGAGATGTTTTTAACCTTATTGGCATCAGCTTTTGCATATCCAACTGTGGCAAAGCTCCCAAAGGCGTTCAGGACAAACTTGAGGTCACTCGCATCGAGGGTCTGCTCTCCGGGAACATCTATTAAAGCCAAAAGGGAAGCTATTCTTTCAACTATTGTGTAGTTTATCTTTTCATAAGCTTTTGAGATGTCCTCAGAGCTTTCCTTTAGTTTGTTGTTGTCTATCGCTATTATCGAATCGACCACTTTGGATAGCTTGTCTATGGTTATTGCCGCGTTTATTGTGGGCCTTATGCCTTCCTCCCTTAGGGGTAAGGCACCTATTGCAACCACAAGCGAATCTGGGTATTCCTCCTTTAGTGCTTCTGCCAGAATTGGTGCTCCTCCAGCTCCGGTTCCACCCCCAAAGCCAAAGGTTAGAAAAAAGATATCAACATCGCTGTAGCCAACCATGGAGTTTATTTTCTTCATTATTAGGGGCAGGTCTCTTTTAACGGCTTCTCTTCCCAACAGTGGATTGGCATTTACCCCTTTTCCCCCTGTTAGACTCTCTCCAACGAGTATTCTCCTTTCCTCAGGGATGTGCTTTAGATACTCCAAGTCACTTTTGGAGGTGTTTATCGCAAGTGCCTCGAAATTAACCAATGCAAAGAGGTCAGCTATCTTTGTCCCGCACTGACCAACTCCAATGATTAAAGCCCTCACCTCAATTTCACCTCACGAAGTCTCCTCTTAGTTTCGGCATCGACCATGGAAAGTTAGAAGGCTCATACCAGGCTACTACGGCCGGTGCTCTAAAGTACTTGAACATTCCTGAGCTAAAGATATCTCTAACTGCTTTGGAGCTTTTGTTGTAAAGAACGAATAATAAATAGCCGTTCTCGTGTTTTCCTGCGGCTATTATAGTTGTTTCGTCTTGAAGTGGATATATAACGCCATTAACGACCAAAACATTCCCACTTACTTCTATTGAAAGATAGGGATTATATCTGCTGAGATTAAAGTCATTTAAGCTCCCTACGACTACATAGTTTGAATTTTCAAAAGTTTTGAATTCTGAGAGAGGTGCTGTGCTATTAAGGTGAACTTCCAATGCAGATTGCACAAATCTGGCAGTGTAGTACTTACCGGGTGTATATACAACTTGATAACCTTCATTCTCAAAAATCTTGTTTACCCACCGAATATCTATTTCATGCGGCTTAGGATGTATGGCATGCAGCACGAGCACAATCTCCAGTAGGTTCTTTTTATCCTCGAGTTCAGCCCCCTGATCCAGTATCCATCCCGTAAAGTCCTTATGATAATTATACCCCAATTCTTTCAGCAGGGCTATTGCTCTAGCCGTTAAGTCTATTCTGGGCTCTCCTGTGTATATTAGGACGCCATAGAAGTACAATTTCTTTATGTTCGGCCACCCACCATCAGCTTTTTGTTCTAAAAGCCATTCAACGTGAGGTTTAAGTTCATCCCTGGTAGAGATTGGCATCAATGCTTCCAGAACTTCGATAGTGGTTTCAACTTCAGGAGTGAGCATGTAAGCTCCATATCTGGAGCTCACATACGTGCCCCACCCTCCATGTGAGATGGAAAGAAGCCACTGCTTGGCCTTTTGAATATCTGGGTCATCTTTGGGCACTCCCAATGCCAAAAGGGCCTTTATTGCCAGTGCAGTGTCCTTCGGCTGTGGGCCTAAAACATTACCCCAAAGCCCATCCTTTAGTTTCAAGCTTTTTATGAGTTGAATATTCTCCTCCTTTTCTTCCTCACTGAGCATATTGAACCTTGCAAGAATAAGTAAATTATAAACGTACTTCTTTGAAATTGTCCTCTCCCTTAAAACGTTCTCCTGATTAGTTGAAAGCCTATTTTTTGCCCAATTTAAGGCTTTATCAATTTCTTCTTTCTTTAATAGACATAAATCAGTATTTTTAAGGGCGTAGTAAGTGACCATCTCATTTGAATCTTGACCGGGAAGATATCCCCATCCACCCTCGGAGTTTTGGGAAGATTTTATTATTGAGCAGAAGTCTCTTGAGAATCTTGCCAGCACAAGGGGTAAGTCCAGTTCAGCGTATGCGATATCCAAGGTTGCCCATGCAGAAGTTATGACAGCATCATCCTCTACTAAGGGCTTTGGTTCATTAAACCAGTAGACAAAACGGGTTCCGTTTCTTTTACTTAATTTTTCAATATTACTAACCAGCTTTGCCGTTTCAAATGTCATTCCTTCATAGTTTAGAATTGCATAAGTTAGCAAAGCCTTTTCTTTTGTTGTAGTGTCTTCAGAGTTTGCTAATTCCC
The DNA here is from genome assembly GCA_021157445.1 of Thermococcus sp. Taxonomy (GTDB): domain Archaea; phylum Methanobacteriota_B; class Thermococci; order Thermococcales; family Thermococcaceae; genus Thermococcus_A. The sequence goes on from JAGGWM010000021.1 coordinate 3,444, forward strand.
ACGCCCTTTCTATTAATTGTTTTTCAACTTTATATCCCACACTTGTATAGGCAATGATTTTTAATGCTACTTCCTCTCCTTCTCTTAGTCCTGTTTTTTTAACTCCCTCTAAATATTCAATGGCACTTCTTATTTTTTCATCTTCAACCGAATATCCATTTTCACCAAGAGCCCAAACGGCCATTAATGTAGGATAAAACTCTGGCAATGTGTTTGGCACATATCCCCAGCCATTAATAGAGTATGAATCAACTATGAACCTCACTCCCTTTTTAAGCGCAGAAGAAGTTTCTTTATACTCCTTCTCTCCCGCTTGATATATTGTAAGTGCAAATTTTAAAGCAATTACTGCATATGAAGTGTCCACAACGTTACTGATGCTCCCCTCATAATACCCCCATCCGCCATCAGAGTTCTGTCTCTCCAATAATTCCTCCACAAATGGCTCGATGTCTTCCTTTGTAAGGTTTTCAGCAGTAGAATAGCTTGAAATCAAAGCCATTAAAGACAGGCTTATTTCCTGAGTGGTCTCTAAATAATCTTTACTCTCAATTAGAAATCTGCTGGAAGCGTCTAAAATAGGAACTGCACTAGCATAAGGGATAATCATTAACAGAATCAAAGCCAACGAAAATATCCTCCTCATCATCAGCACCTCTAAACTAGCTTTTATCAATTACCTAATTGAGTATTACTCACTCAAAACAAATAAAGGTTGCGGAAGAAGAGCTAGTGTTTTATAAAGCGATCCTTTTTGCCGATGTCGTCCCTCATTATCAAAACCACTCTGCTTGGAGGATATTCATCCTCTATGTGATATCCGGGGAGATACTTGACGAGCTCCTCAGCAAAGGCCTTTATGTCCTCATGGCTCGGCATGTTGTTTATAGTTAGCCTGTTTCTTGAAAAGCCCACAAACATGTAAGCCTTAGCCTCAACGAACATGGGCCTTGCCTTCATTATAAGCTTTGCATAGCCTTCCGGATTGTGCATGTTTTCGCCCTTAACAAGGGTAAGCCTTATGACCGTCCTCACCGGCAAGTCCCTCATGAGCTCGAGGGTCCTGTTTATTCTTTCCCACCCATCCGGAATCATGGGCACATTTACTCTCTGATAAGTTTCTTCATCTGGAGCCGTTAAAGAAACGTAGAGCTGTGTAGGGAGCTTATTCTCTGCTATCATCTTCTCTAAAGTCTCTACTTCTGTACCGTTGGTAACTATAAACGTCGTGAATCCCCTCTTGTGGAACTCCTCGACAAGGTCACCTATCATTGGGTA
>JAGGWM010000060.1 GCA_021157445.1 Thermococcus sp.
AGATGAGAGGGACTAGTCATTCAATGAGAAGACATCCATTTGAGATAACCGACAAAGGAATAACAGTATATGCGAACAAAGTTCTGAAGAGAGGAGGTGTTGTAGAAATTTGAGGGGTGGGAATAATGACGGTTGAGATCCCACTCAATCCAGTTGGAAGGCAGGAGATTCACCAACTGGAGAGTATCTTATTATTTGCAACGCTCTTCAGGCCAGAGGTCATTGAGCTCATAAAAGATCCGGCAGAGAGGTTAACATGGGTTGATAGCTTAGCAGTTGCAGCTGGAGCAATAGCGAGAGAAAAAGCGGGAATGACAACAAGCGAAATTGCAAGAGAGCTCGGAAGAACTGAGCAGACAATAAGGAAGCACCTCAAAGGAGAGAGCAAAGCTGGGCAGCTTGTTGGAGAAACCTATGAACTGATAAAGCAAGGAAAGCTCGATGAGCTAATAAAAACAATTGAAATGATTGAAAAAGGTGGCCTTAAGGAAGTAATTGCCAGAGAAGAGTATGAAAAACTTATGCAAGAATATGAGAAGCTCAAGCTTGAATATGAAAAAGTCAAAACGGAACTTGAGAAGATGAAGCAAACAGTAGATCTTGAAAGCTTGGAAAAGGCGAGGGGAGAGATAGAGAGGCTCAGGAAAGAACTAGAAGCAGCGAAAGCAGAACTTGAAAAAATCAGAAAAGAAAAGAGAGAACTTGAAAAAGAGCTTGCAGAGGCCAAGGTAAAAATTATGGAGCTGCAAAGCAAGGGAGTTGAGGAAACAAAAGTTAAGGAGCTTGAAGAAAAGCTCAAAGCAAAGGAAGAGGAAGTCGGCAGATTAGAGAGGCTAGTTGATGAAGTAACACGTGAAAAGCTGGAGCTTGAGAAGAAAGTTGAAGAATTAACGAGAGAGAATAATGAACTCAAAGAGAGAATTGAAGAGCTTGAGACGTATAAGATCAAGTTTGAGAACCTCAGAGACAAGATAGAGAAAATAAAGATAGAACTGGAAAAGCTGCTGGGGTGAATTCACTTCTCGCTTCTTCTGTCTAGTTTTTCTTCCCATGTTAAGATCATGTGAGTAAATGTGCCCTCCTCTTCTTTGATACCCCGCTTGACTTCTGATACGTGAGCGTACTGAGCTCTGAACTTCTCAAGAATGTAATCAACAGCCTTCTCTGGATCTGCTTTCTCGCCACAGGTGTAAACATCTAGCGCTGCATATCCCTCCTCCGGCCATGTATGAACGGAAATATGGCTCTCGGCAACAATAACGACTCCGCTAACCCCCGTTGGTGAGAACCTAAAAAAGTAACTCGCCTTGACTTCCATGTTCCCTGCTTTTGTTGCCTCCAAGAAGATCTCTCTTATTCTGTTTGGATCTTTTAGAACCTCCGGATCGCAGCCAGAAGCTTCAACTACATAGTGATATCCAATGGTGTCCATGAGCATCACCTAATCCAGTTTTTCACCTTAGGTTTTAAAACTTGTTCTTTATAGTCCCTATTGAATAGATTTTTAAATGCTACGGTGGAGTATCTAAAAAGACAATGCAGTACATTAAAAATCCATAGAGGTGAACACAATGCTCGAAAATACTCTCAAAAAGCTCGCAACTGCAGATCCTAAAAAAATGATAACTTATCCACTAATTGTTTTTCTTGTAGCGCTTTTAGTATTGGTGGTTCATTTCCCAACTCTCGGAACAGATCTTAAGGGAGGAGTTGTTGTAACTATTCACGGAGGAAATGCAAACGCAAAAGGTGTTGAGAGCTTGTTAAAAGCGGAGAACTTTGAAGTGACAGTCAGGGAAATTAAGAGCATTACCGGAGACACAAGAGTGGAAATAAGAGCATCTACCGATGTGGACGTACAAAGAATAATCGAACTCATAAAGTCAAAATATCCAAATGTTGCAATTTCGCAAACCCAATTTGGACCCAGCTTATCAAGAACGGCTCAAGAACAAAGTTTGAAAGCAATTTCTCTAGCGTTTCTCGGAATGGCCGTCGTTGTATTTTTGTTCTTTAGAGTTCCAGTTCCGTCGTTGACTGTAATCTTTTCAGCTCTTTCCGATATGACGATAGCCCTTGCTCTAATGAGCATCTTTGGTTTGGAGCTAACTCAAGCAACAATTGCTGCTCTTTTAATGCTTATAGGTTATTCAGTAGACAGCAACATACTCCTTACCACCAAACTTTTGAGGAGGAAGGAGGATACCGTTGAGGAAGCTTATTTCTCAGCAGTCTCTACGGGCTTCACTATGAGCACCACCACATTGGGAGCTTTAGCTTCATTGTGGATAATCTCCCAGGCGGAAGTTATAGATATGATAGCCGCTGTATTGATTTTCGGATTGCTGGCTGACTTCATGAACACATGGATACTCAATGCCGGGGTGCTAAGATGGTACATACAAAGGGGTGAGAGGAAATGAATCTAAAGAAGCTTCTCCTTAACGGCAGGGTGCTTTTGCTTATACTCGTTATTGTTGGGTCAATTTTAACAATAATTGCTCAAGGGATAACCTACGGTTTGGACATAAGTGGAGGTGTTGAAATAACCGTGCAGCTTGAGAGGCCTGTCGATCAATCAATCATGGAGGAGGTTAGAATATCCCTTGAGAACAGATTGAACACCCTTGGAGTTAAGGATATTACGTTGGAACCATGGGGAGACCAGATAATAAAAATAAGGGTTGCTAATGTCACAGAGGAGGAAGCAAACAGCATTATAGACACCATAAACCGTCAAGGTGTTTTCTATGCTGAATTCAATGGTGTTATATTTGCAACTGGAGCCGATATAAAGAGAGTGGATCAGGTAAGCTATGAGCCGAGAGAAGGGGCTTGGATTGTTCCATTTTCAATATCTAAAGAAGCTGCGGAAAAATTTGCACAGTTAGCCTTGGGGAAAGCGGGCTATCCTGTAGATATCTTTCTCGATCCTCCGGTAAATTCCGCTATGATAGTTTCAGAGGAGATATACGCACTCATGAACTCGAATGAGTTTCAGTTTGTGCCCGAGGCCAAACCTTTACCTCAAAGACTTAAGGAAGCCTTTAACATTGATGTTGTTCCCTACACAAATCAAAGTGCTGAAGAAATAGCCAAGGTTGCCCAGGGGAAGGAAAAAGTTATCCTCGTTGGGGTTGATGGAGAGCTTGAATCAAGCTTGAAGAACTTGGGAATAAAAGTTGAAAAGAGAGAACCAAGAGCTGGAGAAGCCACAGATGAATTTATTAGAAGGATATTGGGCATTTATGGTCCTTACAGGCTTCAAGAAGGGCTTACAACTGGTGAGCCTCACACTGAATTAGCAATTTCAATTGGAGGTTCTAAAGAAGACATTGCAGCAATGAGACAAGCTCAGGTCGTTTCAGTAGTTTTGAGAAGTGGATCACTTCCGGTAAAAGTCTTTGTAGAAGGCGTTAACTACATTCCTCCTACCCTGGGAGAGCAGTTTAGAAAACAGGTGGTGCAAGCTGGAATAGTGGCTTTGCTGGTAGTTGGTTTAATAGTCTATCTCCACTACAGAAAGGTGAAGATAGCTATTCCAGTAGTTCTGACAAGTCTAAGCGAGGCCATTGCAATTTTAGGAGTCGCGGCATTGATAAGATGGAATCTTGATCTACCAAGTATAGCGGGTATAATAGCGGCTATAGGTACTGGAGTTGATCAGCAAATAGTCATAACAGACGAGCTCTTGGGTGGAAGGAAGAAAGAAAAAATCACAAAGAGAAGCGGAGTACTAAAGAGAATGGGCAGAGCATTCTTTGTTATCTGGGCATCGGCAACTACCACAATAGTTGCAATGAGCTTCCTGTTCAAGTTCTTCGTAGGAGGTCTGAGAGGCTTTGCCTTCACTACAATACTGGGAGTGCTCATTGGAATATTGATAACAAGGCCAGCGTATGCTGAAATCGCCAAAGTGCTCCTCAGCGAAAAGAGGTGAGAATAAATGTTTATTGTGATAATGGGTGCCGGAAGGGTTGGGTATCTTGTGGCCAAGATGCTGGAAAATGAGGGGCATGATGTTACAATAATTGATATAGATAAGGAGAGGGCCAAAGAGCTCTCCTTCCTTATTAATGGTCTCGTAATCGAAGGGGATGCTACGGATCATAAAACCTTAGAAGAGGCCAATGTGAAGCAGGCAGATGCTTTTGCGGCGTTAACCGGAAGAGACGATGCAAACATATTGGGCTGTATTCTTGCAAAGCATCTAAATCCTGAGATAAAGACAGTTCTCAGGATAAGCAAACCGAAGAATAAGGAAGTCTTTGAAAGAGTCGAGGATTTAAAAAAATACTTTGATGTGGTTATAAGTCCAGAAGAAATAGCGGCTAACTACATATTTAGGAGCTTGACGACTCCAGGATTCGATAGGGTCTTGTTCCCCAGAGAGGGAGCAGAGATCGTTAAGTTCCGTTTAGATGATGAAAGCGAAATTTCGGAGAAACCAGTAAAAGAGCTCAACTTGCCAAAGGACTCTCTTATAGTAGCAGTGTATGACGAAAAGGGGAACCTAACAATCCCTTCAGGAGATACGAAACTGCCCAAAAAGGGTGAAGTAGTCGTTTTTGCTAAAAATTCGGTCTTAAACGAGATCAAAAAAATCTTTGAACAGAAGAAAAGTGGTGAAGAACAAACTTGAATTGTATCCAAATTAGCCCTTGAATCTTTTTTATTGTTTCATCATTTGTGCAAAAATTTTCATCTTTTCTGTTCTCCTTTGTGCACCTTTGGGCATAAATTATTTAAGGCATTTACTTAACACTCCTTTGTACTGGTTACTTTCATTAAATTCATCGGAGGGCTTCTCATGGAGACAATCATTAAAGAAATTGTGGATGCCGAGAAAAAAGCTGAAGAAAGGATTGAAAAAGCAAAAGAAGAAGCAAAGATGAGAATAAACCGTGCAAAAGAAGAGGCTAAAAAAATTGAGGAGGAAATATTAAAAGAAGCCCAAGAAAAAGCGAATTCTCTTATAGAAGCGAAGAAATCTGAAGGAGAACAGGAAGCAAAAAAGATTCTCGAAGAGGGGGAAAAAGAACTTGAGGAGATAAGGGTTAGAGCGACACAAAACTTTGAACAAGCAATTGAAGAGGCAATAAAGCTCATTAGAGGTAGATGAAAGATGTTCAAACCGGAAGAGATGGCCAAGATAGAGGTGTTGAGCTTAAACAGATATAAGGATTCTATCTTGACATATCTCCATGAGGAGGGCGTTTTGGAGATCCGGGAAATCGATGGAGAGTTTGCCCAAAAGGACGCTCCCAATGAGTTTTATAGGAAGGCTGCGTCATACAGCATTAGTCTTTCTCGTCTTGTAGATTTCTTGAAAGGTTACAAGGAGCAGGCAAAAGGTGGCATTAAAGGCTTCATTTTTCCGGAATTAAAACCAAAGAAAAAATACAGATATGAGGGAATTGAGAAGCTAATAAAGGAGATTGAAAGTTTTCTCGAAAATGCCGAACCGGAAATAAAAAGCGTTGAGAGTAAGATAAATTCTTTGAGTACTGAAATAGAAAGATTAAAAACGGAAATAGAAATCTTGGAATTGCTTTCGACATTGGACATTGAGGTGGAGTATCTCAAACCTACAAAAAACCTTGAAATAGTTGTCGGTTTTGTTGAAAAGGACAAATTTTTGCCTCTGATTGAAGAACTGAAAAAAGCCCTCAATGATAAGTTGGCGTATGTTTCAAGGGATTTGAAAGGAAAGGTTCTTGTTGTAATTGCCCTGCTGAAAAAAGACTACGATAAGGCCAATCCTATTCTTGCAAAATATTCCTTTGAAAGAATTGAGGTACCTGAAGTGAAAGGGAAACCAAAAGATGCCATAAAAGAGCTCCAAAAAGAGATAACAAAGCTCAATGAGGAGCTGGAAGCAACGAAAAAAGAGGCAAAAGTTCTTGCCGAAAAATACCACGATGAGTTAGTTTTCTATCAGGAGCTCATGGAAAATGAGAGAGAAAAAGCAAATATGTTGAGCAATCTAATAAGGACGAATATGACTTTTGCCCTTACCGGATGGCTACCAAAGAAAGATGTCCCAAAAATAATGGAGGGGCTTAATAAAATATCCCACGGCAAAATATATGTAAATATAAGACCTCCAACGCCAGAGGAACTTGATGAAATACCTGTAAAGCTGAAGAATCCCAAATTCATTGAATCTTTTGAAATGCTAACCGAAATGTTCGGTGTTCCAAAATACAACGAACTGGATCCAACTCCTATCTTGGCCTTCACGTATTCATTTTTCTTTGGCTTTATGCTAACTGACTTTATGTATGGGCTTATAATAGCGATAGTGGCTGCACTGCTTGCAATGGGACACAAAAAGCTTAATGACGGCGTTTATAAGTTCTCGAATATTTTGCTCTGGAGTGCATTTTTCACAATGGTAATGGGAATACTCTTTGGCAGTTACTTTGGAGATGCCTTTCAGAGGGCAGGAATCAATGTACCGGCACTTTTAGATCCAATGAGAGGAGCATTAGTTGTTTTGGGATTGGCACTGGCAATTGGTCTGCTTCATCTCTTTATCGGCTACACACTGGGCTTCATAGTCAAAATAAAGAATAAAGAAACAGCTAATGCGGTATTAGAGCAGCTTCCATGGATGCTCATAATTCTAGGGGTGATCTCCCTTGCCCTTTCAATGCCAGGATTTACAAGTATTACATTGGGGGAAGCATTTTTGCTACCGGGTATTGTTCTCTTTGTAATCTCTGAGATCAGAAGCGATTTGCCAATACTGATGAGGCTATTGATGACAATCTCGGATTTCTTTGGATTCATTGGCAACTGGTTAAGCTACGCTAGGCTAATGGCATTGGCATTGGCAACAGCAGGAATAGCGATGGTAGTAAACATAATAGTCGCAATGATCTGGGGTATCAGGATAGGTCCAGTACCCTTAGGCATAGCAGTTGGTTTGGTGGTATTTATAGGGGGACACATCTTTTCAACAGCAATAAATGCTCTTGGGGCCTTTGTTCACGCTTTACGTTTACATTATGTTGAATTTTTTGGAACATTTTACTCGGGTGAAGGCAAAAAATTTGAACCATTTAAAGCTAAAAGAGAAGTATCTGAACTTGAATTAGAAATTTAGGGGGTGTTAAAAGATGGAACCAATAGTTTACGTTGCATTAGGTGCCGCACTTGCGGCGGGTATAGCTGGAGCAGCCTCTTCATTTGGTGTTGGAATTGCCGGAGCTGCTGCAGCAGGAGCAGTTGCAGAGGATGAGAAAAACTTTAGAAATGCTCTGGTCTTACAGGGTCTTCCAATGACTCAGAGCATTTACGGGTTGATAACTTTGTTCCTAATTGCCCTCGTCTCCGGTATACTTGGAGGGGGATTTAAGTTTGCAGAGCCTACAACTGGAAATCTTATTAAAGCAGCAATTCTTCTTGGTGCCGGTTTAACAGTTGGTTTAACAGGTCTATCAGCAATTCCCCAGGGTATAATTGCTTCAGCTGGAATTGGAGCAGTTTCAAAGAATCCCAAGACATTCACCCAAGCGATTATATTTGCAGCTATGGCCGAGACAATGGCAATCTTCGGTCTCGTTGGAGCATTAATCCTCATAATTACGGGAGTTGGCTTCTGAGCCTTCTCCCTATTATTCCAAGGAGGAATCATCAATGGAAGGAGCAAAGCTAATTATCGAAGAGATTAACAGGGAGGCAGAGCTGAAGATAAAGTACATCTTGGAGGAGGCAGAAAAAAAGGCAGAAGAACTTAGAAAAGAGGCTGAAAAAAGAGCAAAGGCCAAAGCCGAGTGGATAATTAGAAAAGCTCAAACACAGGCAGAACTTGAGAAACAGAGGATAATCGCCAATGCGAAGCTTGAGGTTAGGAGGAAGAGGCTTGCGCTTCAGGAGGAACTCATTAATGAGGTGTTGGAGGCATTAAGGGAGAGGCTATCTTCAATACCGGAAGGGGAATACCTCGAGGTTATCAAGGAATTGATTATTCAAGGAATTAAAGAACTGGGAGAAGAGAGAGTAGTGGTCTCTTCCAATAAAGAAACCCTATCCCTCCTGGAGAAGCACTTGAAAGAGGTTAAGAAGGATGCAAAAGAAAAGCTCGGAAAGGACGTTGAAATAGAAATGGGAGCACCAATAGAGACCATAGGTGGAGTAGTAGTATACAACCCCGGTAGGAGCATAAGAATAGACAACACTTTTGAGGCAAGAATGGAGAGATACCAAAGTGAGCTTCGCTCTAGAATAGCAAAAACTCTGTTTAGGTGAGGGAAGTGGAAGTAAGCACCATAACGGCGATCCTTGATACAAGCCTGGCGGTTATATTCACGTGGGTAGCCTACAAAACCGGACAAATTTTGTGGAAGTATACTCCCTATTCGTACCCGAATGCTAGAATTAGGGCAATGGAGGCAAGGTTTTTCACAGAGCAGAAGTTCAATGAATTAGCAGAATCAAAAACCCTAAATAATTTTGTTATGAACTTGGAGGATACAGATTATAAGCCCTACTTAACTGCCCTCCCAGTTTTGAACTCGGAAAACATAGATAGGGCTCTTGATAAGGCTTTGGCAGATATATATGGGCTCCTGCTTAAGATTCTTCCCAAGAGAACTAGAGGGTTCTTCAAACTTCTTCTTGAAGAATGGGACATCAGGAACATATCTTCTGCTGTTAAAGCAAAGCTGAGGGGAGAAGTTGCTAGGGATTACATAAACGAAATTGGCACAATGGTTGAAAAAGTGAAGGCCATTGCTGAAGCAAAGAGCTTTGAAGAGATACTCGTTATACTTGAGGGGACAGAATACGAGGAAGCTTATCAAAAGCTCCTATTAAAGGAGATAGCACCAGAAGAATTCGAGACGGAGCTGTACAAAAACCATTACCTAAAGCTCTCTAAATATGCGGCCTCACGAAAAGATGAGGAGAGGATAATCCTAGAGGAGTTTGTAAGCTTAAAAATTGACAAGATAAACCTAAGCACGATACTCAGAGGGAAGGCCCATGGGTTAGGAGCAGAAAAACTTAGGAATTCCCTTATACCCGGTGGTAAGATAAAAAGAAAGAGTCTTGAGACCCTTGCAAATATGGAAGATGTCGAGATGGTTTTGGCAGAATTGGACTCTACAGAGTACTCGGGAATAATAAGAGAGTATAGGGAAGAGATAGTGGAGGACATTTCGGCATTTGAGAGGGCATTTGACAGGTATATACTCCAGAGAATGGCAGAGCTGACAAGATTTTATCCGTTGAGCATTGCAGTACCTTTGAGTTATATCCTTCAAAAAGAAAGTGAAATAAGAAAACTCAAAGCAATAGCAAAGCTGATAGAGGACGGCGTAAAACCAGAGATCATAAAGAAAGCAGTAGGTGAGTTGCCATGAAAATAGTGGTTCTTGGGGATAAAGACACCACACTCGGCTTTAGGCTTGCAGGAGTTCATGAAGCGTATTCGTTTGGGGAAAATACTCGTGAGTTGGAAAGAGCAAGAAATAAACTTAAAGAACTCATAGAAAGGGAAGATATTGGTGTGATTCTTATAACAGAACGGCTGGCTCAAAAAATTGAAATTCCTGACGTAACTTTCCCAATAATCCTTCAAATTCCTGATAAGTATGGATCCCTCTATGGTGAGGAACAACTGAGGGAAATCGTTAGAAAAGCCATAGGTGTAGAGATAAAGAGGTGAAAAATATGGGAAGGATAATTAGAGTTACCGGACCATTAGTTGTGGCTGATGAGATGAGAGGCTCAAGAATGTATGAGGTCGTTAGAGTTGGAGAACTTGGACTTATTGGAGAGATAATCCGATTAGAGGGCGACAAAGCTGTTATCCAGGTTTATGAAGAAACTGCAGGTGTTAAGCCGGGCGAACCCGTTATCGGAACGGGAGCCTCTTTGAGTGTTGAACTCGGTCCAGGGTTATTGACTTCAATCTATGATGGAATACAAAGACCTCTGGAGATCTTGAGAGAAAAGAGCGGGGATTTCATCGGAAGAGGTCTTACTGCTCCAGCTTTGCCAAGAGACAAAAAATGGCACTTCACTCCAAGAGTAAAGGTTGGCGATAAGGTTACGGGTGGAGACATAATAGGCCTCGTCCCTGAAACGAGCATTATAGAGCACAAAATAATGGTTCCTCCCGGGGTTGAGGGTGAGATAGTAGAGATTGCTGAGGAAGGAGAGTACACAATAGAAGAAGTTGTTGCAAAGGTTAAAACTCCAAATGGGGAAATAAAGGAACTCAAAATGTACCAAAAGTGGCCCGTTAGGCAAAAGAGACCTTACAAAGAGAAGCTTCCTCCGGAGGTTCCACTGATTACCGGACAGAGAACTATTGACACTTTCTTCCCGCAGGCAAAAGGTGGAACTGCAGCTATTCCAGGACCCTTCGGAAGTGGAAAATGTGTTGATGGTGATACCCTAGTTCTAACGAAGGAATTTGGACTGATAAAGATAAAGGATCTCTACGAGAAGCTCGACGGAAAAGGTAAGAAGACCGTTAGAGAGGGAGAAGAGTGGACCGAGCTTGATGAACCAATAACGCTCTATGGATACAAGGATGGGAAGATTGTAGAGATAAAGGCAACTTACGTGTACAAGGGCTATTCTCAGGGAATGATTGAGATAAAGACTAGAACAGGAAGGAGAATAAAAGTTACCCCAATACACAAGCTCTTCACTGGCAGGGTAACCAAAGATGGGCTAGTTATAGAGGAAGTAATGGCAATGCACCTGAAGAAGGGAGATAGAATTCTAGTTGCAAAGAAGATAGATGGGGGGAAAGATGTTAAGCTGAACATTAGTGTCACCGTTAGATCTCCAAAGAAAGTCAGGATACCAGAAGTCCTCGATGAGAGGCTAGCTGAGTTCTTGGGCTACCTACTTGCTGACGGAACCCTTAAGCCGAGAACCGTCGCAATATATAACAACGATGAGTCTCTTCTGAAGAGGGCTAATGATCTCGCCAGGGAGCTCTTCGGCATTGAAGGAAAGATAGTACAGGATAGAACTGTAAAGGCCCTCCTAATACACAGCAAGGCTCTAGTTGAGTTCTTTAAGGCTTTAGGTGTTCCTGGGATCAAGAAGGCGAGAAGCTGGAAAGTTCCTAAGGAGCTTCTCATGAGCAAGCCGAGTGTAGTTGATGCCTTCATTAAGGCCTACATAGCCTGTGATGGTCATTACAACGAGAAGAAAGGGGAGGTGGAGATAGCAACTGCATCAGAAGAAGCCGCCTATGGCCTGAGCTACCTCCTTGTCAAACTCGGCATATATGCCATAACAAGGGAGAAGGAAGTCAAGGGTAGGAAGTACTACAGGGTAATTATAAGCGGCAAGGCAAACCTTGAGAAGCTCGGAATTAAGAGGGAAGGTAGGGGATACACAAGCATCGACGTCATCCCAGTGGATGTTGAGGATCTCTATGAGGCTATTGGAAGGCCGTATGCAGAGCTCAAGGGGGCTGGAATAGAGATACACAACTACCTCTCAGGAGAAAACATGAGTTATGAAACCTTCAAGAAGTTTGCAAAGTTCATCGGGATGGAGGAAATAGCTGAGAATCATCTTAGCCACGTTCTCTTCGATGAGATCGTTGAGATAAGGTACATAGACGAGCCCCAGGAAGTTTATGATGTAACTACTGAAACCCACAACTTTATTGGGGGTAACATGCCAACTTTCCTCCACAACACCGTCACCCAGCACCAGTTAGCCAAGTGGAGTG
>JAGGWM010000080.1 GCA_021157445.1 Thermococcus sp.
AATAGAGGCTGAAGCCAACACCAAAAGGCCGAACATCTGAACATTCCCCCTCATTTAGTCTATTTGATAACTGACCTTGATTTGCGAAATGGCATCTTCCCCTCAAAGGTAACTGGCCTGAAGGCTTTGCCACCACCACGGTAGAATTTCCCAAAAAACTCGTAATATTCAAGACGCAACGTCTGTATGAAAACAATTAACCCTTCCAAACCCACAATCAAAACATTCCCTAAGACCAGCAAGGTGCCCTTTAAAATCAAACCACCTGGCAGGTCTCTAACCATATCCGAAAGCATCATTACCGCCAAAGACAAACCCACATGGTTTAAAGCAAAGGCAGCAAGACGAACAAAGGATGCCGTATTACTTAAAAAACTTAATAGGTTGTGAAAAACCTCGAAAACATAAAGCCCCAGTTTTTCCTCTTCTTTTTCCCTCTTTCTCAAGATAACCCGTGCCAAGATATCTCTAAACAAAATGACTAAAAACAAAAGTATTGGAATAGACCAATAGACCCATTTAGGCCCGGGCAACGGGATTCCTTTGAAGGTTGCATAGCTCATAGCAGCAAGAGATAAATACAGGATGGCACCTGCTAGCCCTCGACCATCAAAAAGGAGTCTTCCAAAATCTTTTGCCCTATATTGAATTATCATGTTCAAGACCATTCCTAAAGTCAAAATAGATACCCCAATGCCTATGGAAAACCCCAAAAGATCTCCCATATCCTCCATAGGGGAAATCCACAGCGGATGTATTATTCCTTCTATACCGAACATGCTTCCATACAGGAAGCCAAAAAGAGCTGAAGAGACTCCCGCTGATTTAAGTACGATCCCCATGGAACGGGAAAGGACTTTCTTTTTTTGAAGGATTGCTGCTATCACAAACAACATCGCTCCATGACCTACATCTCCAAACATGAATCCAAAGAACAGGCAAAAGGTTATCGCTACCAAAAAAGAAGGGTCCATTTCTCCATAGCTAGGCAAGCTATAAAGGGCTACAACATCTTGAAAGGCTCTTACAAAAGGTAAATTCTTAAGCAAGGTAGGGACTTTTATCCCCGAATATGGTATTGCCTTTACTTCCTCCACATGAATAACTGTCTGAGGTGCAAGCCTCTCTAAATCTGGACGCACTCTTTCCAATATATCCTCTGGGATCCATCCCGATAGAATGTACAGGTCTTTCAGCTCCCCCCTGCCACGACACAATTCATAAACTCTCTGCATTGTATAAATGGTGGAATAAAGGTTAATGAAGTATTCCCTGTTTTGCTCAAGGAGCATAGATGAAGCTTTTTCAAGCCCACTTATGGCTCTTTTTAGATTTTCTATCCTTTTGGAAATAGATTCTTCTACATTACCCCTTAACTCCTGCTGCAAATCTTTCAGAGAAAATTTTTTACAATAAAGGCTTTCCAAAAGTTTTTGGGCTCCTTCTTCATAGCCTGGTGCAGTAAGACCTAAAAACCATGTATTACCTCCTCTTGAAAGCAACGGCTCTATTAATAATGGCGCTTCTTCTGATGAATCCACCAACCTTCGGAAGTTGTCGTCACTGGCCTTTGCGAAAATAGGGACCAAATATTTAGTGTCGAAGAGGTCCTCCAAATTTAGGCTTCTTTCTTTCAGTGCCCTCATCAAGATCAATATAGCCTCTAGCCTTTCTAGCTTTTCGCTAAGTTCCTCTTTTTTGGAAGCCCACAACTCCAAACGACGGACTATCTTGTTGATCTGCATGGATGCTATCTTAAGGCTAAAATCAGGCGACACTTGAATGGGCATAGGAAGAGGGGGTTTTTCTCCAGCAGCTTGCCAAATTGAAGCAAGCTTTACAAGAAGTTCATCATAAGGATTCTCAGAAACAGACGTTATTTTTGAACGAATGGTTCTATCCTTTAAAAGCAAATCTAGAGGTAAAGGCTGAAACCCTCCTGAAAGAACCATCAAACTGGCAACTTTCTCCATTTCTTTTTTGGGCCCTATAAGAGTAAGGGCCAACATTCTTACAACGGCCATCGTATTTCACCTTCCGGTATTAAAGGCCTTACCAGATATAAAGCAGCTTGACGTCTATCATAATCATAACGCACATCCTCTATGATGGTGCAGAGGTCATTTATCTCGTATTCCAATAAAGTTAAATAGGCTATTACAGACGAAAAATCTGGCTTGCCAGCCCTAAAAACTTGGTGTGCAGCTTTCCGAACGGCTCTTCTGCAATCTCTCTCAAAGGTAATTTCACTTTCTAAGGCGCTCTCTTCAAACAAACTGCCGTAAACGGTAGATCTAAGTAAATCCCAAAATTCGTTGATATCAACTGCCCTAGCCAAAGACCTCAAAACACTTCTACTGAACTTGTAATGACATGGCAAAAGGCGAGCCAAACGTTGTTCTGGGGTCATATCGTAGTATCTTATGCCTCTGTATATCCACATCACATTTAATAGGTCTATATATAAACCTATTATTCTAAGCACCTTATAACGATTTGAAGTAGGCAGTGCCTTAGCGGCCTTAAAAAGATTCATCACGGTCATAATGTCAATTGCCGTTTCGGCGTAAAACAAATTCTCCTCTCCAGATGCCAGCCGTTTCAAAGGTTCCTTCAACGGTTTTTCATAAATAGTTCCCTTAAGGGCTTCAAAAGCATCAGCAAAGTCTCTGCTTGAAATAAGTAACTCAAAAGGTATAGTGGTATCTCCCAATGGAAACAACCAGTTCCTGATACTTTCTCTATTACCATGTTTCGTCAAAATATATCTAAGAATCCTCTTAAGTGCAGAAGCCTCATATCTACCTATCCACGACAACAGAAAATATCTGTATTTTCCGCGCATTAGCCTGAGGAAACTTTTGGTTTGCTGAAGAGGTATCAATTTAAGGCGAGTTTCTAGTTGAACTCTGTTAATCTCCTCAGCTCGAATAAATTTCACAGCATCGCTATAACCTGGAATTTTAGCCAGTTGGTCCACTATCTCATGCACATCATCACACATTAGTATTCGCCACATTTCCTCATCTTTAAGGAGTCTGGCGTACAAGACATGAGAACGGCTCCCTGCAGCAACACGTGTTCCTAAAGAGAAAAAGGATA
>JAGGWM010000058.1 GCA_021157445.1 Thermococcus sp.
ACCTCGGGCTGGAAGCAGGATTATTGGGAATCTTCCTGACCGGAGATGCGTTCAACCTCTTCGTAATGCTCGAAGTTACTGCAGTCGCTGCCTACGGGCTTGTGATGTTCTACACAGAAGAGGGCTACCCAGCCTACTCCGGTGTCAGGTACGCAATCATAAGCTCCATTGGAACCACCTTCTACTTCCTGGCGCTTGGCATAATTTACTATGCCTTCGGCACGGTAAACTTTGCAGACCTTGCGGCAAAGGCAAGGGGTTACTCGTTCCCCATATCCGAGGCCGGAGGTGACCTTCTGGTCGTGTTTGCCATAACAATGGCGCTCATAACGTGGGCATTCACCATAAAGTCCGCAATTATGCCAAACCACTTCTGGCTTCCAGGAGCACACTCCTCCGCGCCGTCCCCAATATCAGCGGTCTTGAGCGGCCTTGTAGTTAACGCAGGCATCTATGGTCTAACAAGGTTTATCTGGCTGTTTAATGGAATAGCGGAGTTTGAAAATGCAATAAAAGTGGTTTCGGCAGTATTAATAGGACTAGGCGCAATATCTGCCATACTAGCATCCTTAGCGATGACTGCACATGATGATGTTAAGAGGATCGTCGCGTACTCTACAATCCTCCATATGGGATATCTCGCCATAACAGTTGGCTTGAGAACCGAACTCGGAACCAAAGCAATGATTTTCCACATGCTCAACCACTCATTAGGCAAAGCCCTCCTGTTCCTTGCGGTGGGTGTATTTATCCATGAAGCCGGAAGCAGAAAACTACAAGACTTGGCAGGATTGGGTAAGCAGATGCCCCTCACAACAGTAAGTTTGGCTATAGCGACAATATCACTGGTCGGTCTTCCACCAACGAACGTGTTCTTCAGCAAGCTTGTACTTTACTATGCCTACCTGGAGGGGAACACAGCTCTGGTGGTGGTTTTAGTATTATCAAGCGTTTTTGCATTGATAAGCTACATGAAAATGCTCTACTGGCTTTGGATTAAGAAGACGGAGAGCACCACAAAGGCAAAAGAGCCCAAAACTATGGTAGCAGTGCTGTTGTTACTCGCTGTATTGTGTGTTGTAATTGGAATCGTCTCACCACTGATAATTGAAAAGATAATCGATCCAGCGACAGCACAGGCCCTCGACATTGAAGGGTATATACAAACGGCTGTAAACGTCTCGGGAGGGAAGTGAGATGCCTTTGGAACTGCTAAAACGACACTACAAAAATAACTTACTCGCCGTTGCCCAAGTAAGAGACACCCTACTCGTAATATTAAGGGAAGGCAATAAAGTTGACCTGCTAGCAGAGGCAGCCGAGAACATCTTTGGGCCCCTTGCTGAAAAGGGGTACGATATAATGCTGTGGCTTTCGGACTCAATTGACACTCTTCATCCAGAAGTGTTTGGAGGTATAAGCGATTTTCGTATTTTGTACGACCCCGAGAACTTCCTCTCTCGCAATCTTCCCATGTTATTGGAAATGAAAGGTGCTCTTCCAACAATCAAAAACTTGGATAAGATGCTGATTAAGGAGGTGGTAGAATGAATGGAATGAGATTTGCGTTTTTATGCAGAGAAAAGCCTAGTCCTACTGGGAAGAAAGTGGCTATAATTGGGGCAGGACCAGCAGGCCTTAGTGCCGCGGGATACTTAGTTTGCCATGGCCACGAAGTCCATGTTTACGACAAACTTCCAGAGCCCGGAGGATTAATGCTCTTCGGAATTCCCGAATTCAGAATCCCTATTTACCGTGTTAGGGAAGGATACAAAGAACTCGAAAACGTCTTCGAAGTCAAATTCTACCCAAACACCAAAATAAGCTTTGGAGACGAGAAAGAAGAGGGAGATGACTTCATTAAGAACGTTATAGACTTTAACGAGCTTGTCCAGAACTACGATGCAGTTTTAATCTCAACAGGAACCTGGAAATCTTCCATTCCGAATATAGAAGGGGTAGAACTGAAGGGAGTTTACCCGGCACTTGGATATTTATTCAGGATAAAAAGCGCTAAACTTGGTCACTTGAGCTGGGATGAAGTTGTTCCGTTGGAAGGAAAAAGAGTAATTGTTATTGGAGCAGGTCACACCGCCGTTGATGCAGCAATGGAAAGCCTGCTCCTCGGTGCGGAAAAAGTTTACATGAGTTACAGGAGAACAATAAAAGAAGCTCCTGCCGGAGCATATGAAATCAACCTCCTTCAAAAGAGAGGTGTTAAATGGCTTGAATTAACTGTTCCAGTTCGCATAATAGGGGAGAACGGCGAAGTTAGGGCTATTGAACTGCAGAAATGTAAACTGAGCGAACCAGACGAAAGCGGAAGAAGGAAACCCATACCAATTGAAGGTTCAAACTTCCAGATAGATGTTGACTACGTTATCTTTGCCGTGGGTCAAAAACCAACACCACCAAAAGGAGCAGATATTGCTATCGATAAGTGGGGCAACATAATAGTGGATGCAAGACACATGACAAGCATGGAGGGCGTTTTTGCTGCAGGTGATGTTGTTACAGGCCCCTCAAAAGTAGGGAGAGCCGTTTTGGATGGCCTTTTAGCGGCTGAAAGCATGCACCGCTGGCTTATGGAGGTGAGAAAATGAGAAGAATACTCCACGTTGACTACAGTCTCTGTATCGGGTGTGAGACATGCCAAGGAGTCTGTGATTTCCTTCATCATGGAAAACCAAACATAAAAATCTACTACACTATGAGCGGCCTCCCAATTCCAATAAACTGTCGCCACTGCGAAAAAGCACCGTGCATGGAAATATGCCCAGTAGGTGCCATATACAAGGATTATGATGGCGCTGTGATAATAGACCCTCAAAAATGCATTGGATGTTTCATGTGTCTCGCAGTATGTCCTTTCGGTGTTCCAAGCTTCGATGTGAAGGTGAGAGCTATTACAAAGTGCGACATGTGCGTGGATAGACGTAGGCTAGGTATGGAACCAGCATGTAAAGAAATGTGCCCAGCGGAGGCGATATTCTTTGGAAAGCCGGAAGAAGTTGAAGAAAGAGTCAGACAGAGAACTGCAGAGAAAATAGCAAGAGAAAGGATTTCAACTGAATCCTTCGAAAGCTTTGGAAAGATGCTCTAACCCTTCTTTTTATTTTCCGATTTTTGCTCTTGCACCAGTATTAATAAACTCAAAAGATACATTCCAGAAATTGAGTAGAACGCAGCTTCATAACCCACCCTATCTATCAAAAGGCCGATGAAATATGGACCAGCAGTTGCTCCAAAAAATCCCATCATATTTACAAAACCCATGACTGTGCCAAGATTTTCTTCGCTTGCATGTTCACTTGTGTAAGCAGTCACTATAGGGCCAACGGAGTAAAAAAACAACCCCAACAATAAAACCAGCAGAGGATAAGCTGTTTTCACTAACAGAAAAGACAGAAGGGCATTAAACACAAGAACAAACAAAAGACTAGTCTTTCCAATCTTATCATATATTCCCCCTCCAGCAATAGAACCAAAAATTCCCACTATTGAGAGAAGAGAGAAGTAAAAAGAAGCCTCCTCTACACTCCTGCCTTTATTTACAAAGAAGTCTGGAAGGAAAGTCAGCATTCCAAAGAAAGCGGCTAAGACTATAAAGTTCATAATGCTCAGACCCAATACTTTCTTAGGCACCGTAAACTTTGGTCGCTCAATCTGCTTTACTTCCCCTTTAATTGCTAGCATGAGCGCTATTCCAACTGTCAGGCTCATAAGTGAGAGGATCAAAAACGAGTATCTCCACTCCAAGGCCAAAGCTATTGGGACAACAACTGCTGGAGCAATGGCGCTCCCTATTGGAGGGCCGACCATGAAAACACCCAGTGCAGATCCCTTTCTTTTTCTGTATATCTGACTTATAAGAGCGGTTGCGGGAGCATAGTACAAGCCAGCAAAGACCCCATAGAGGGCTCTAATCCCTATTAGATGCCAGTATTTCCGAGTAAAAATGACCAAGGAACTTGCTAAGGAATAGCCGAGAATACTGATGACCACAAGCTTTTTTCTTCCAAATTTATCTCCAAAATAACCAGCAGGCACCTGGATCAGGGCATAGGGAAGAAGAAGAGAAGTCATGAGCAGTCCAGCTTGGGCATTTGTTATAACCAGTTCTTCTTTGATTATCGGAATAAGAGGGGGAATAGCCATTCTATGGGCGTAGTTAAATATCCATCCAAGAGAGAGCAGCAGGAGAAGTTTTTTCTGCATATTTTGAGGTTGGAAGTTGAACGTTTAAAAATTTATCGAAGAGTTAAATATAAAAAGGAGAGAACGTAGGGCCGAGTGAGAGCCATGGTGAGCAAACTTCTTGCACTGGAAATTTATTCAAATCTCAAGGATCTTGATTTTAGAATACTCAGAGGGGTAGAGCGTAATATGCGCCACTATGAATGGGTGCCCCTCGAGGTAATAGCCAAGTTTGCCCGAGTCGACATTGAGACAGCATCATACCGCCTGGGAAAGCTCGATAACTGGAGACTCGTGAGGAGAAGGAGTGACATAGGCTACATAGGTTACCAGCTCACAATACATGGGTATGATGCCTTGGCAATAAGGGCATTCGCCCAAAAGGGAATAATTAAGGCAATAAGCCAAACACAGATCGGAGTAGGAAAAGAAGCCGATGTATATGTCGGGATAACTTCGAATGAAGAAAAAGTAGCCGTCAAATTTAATCGAATAGGAAGAACAAGCTTCACAAGAATAAAACTTTATAGGCCTGATTTTATCGATAAAAGGCACATATCATGGCTTTACATTTCAAGGCTTGTTGCCCAAAGAGAGTACGAAGCATTGCAACTTTTGAGTCCAATAGCCAAGGTTCCAAAGCCCATTGCATGGAACAGACATGCGATTGTTATGGAATTTATAGAAGGGGTTGAGTTGATAGAGCTCGCAGACACTGATTTAACGAAAGAAGAAGCATCAGAGATATTGGACAAAGTTCTAGAGGAGTATAAGAAGATAGTCGAGTTTGGAATAATCCATTCCGATATGAGCCTCTACAACATAGTTCTTAAAAAGGATG
>JAGGWM010000046.1 GCA_021157445.1 Thermococcus sp.
GTGATTAAGATGAGTATAGGAGATACAGCTGGTATGATATTTGGAATGACAGTAATGCTCTTTGACGTAGTAGCATTTCTATTAATTCTACGAGTATACTTCAAGACAAAGAGAACATCTGCATTGTTTATTTCTCTGGCATGGTTTTTCGATTTGTTGACTGTGCTTCACTATAGCATTCTATCACTGGGATATACGGTGAGTGTTGTATACCGGCTTGGAATTCTCCTGAGTATGGTAGGTGCCCTAATGTTCTATGGAATAGTTAAATGGCTCGAAGAGGAAAAAATCGGAATAGAACCTTTTTATGTTCGGATGTTCTCTTTGCTAGGGCCTACCTTAGTTTTGTATTTGATTGTAGTTGGCACTCTAATGAGAACAAAAGCTTGGGATGTTAGGAGCTTCCTAGTGTTGAGTGGCTCCCATGGGATAACAGGGTTGATCTTTATGTGGCTTGGCTATCTAGTTAGAGAAATAAAGGAGATTTATGGAAAAAAGATAACCTATCTTTCAATAGTCTTGTTCATATTTGGCCTTCATTTGCTTCCAATTCCAGTAACATACGTTCTTCCTGAACAGGCAGTATTTGGTTCAGCAGTTTCTGCATTTCTTATAGTCTCCCTAACGGTATTAATGATAAAACTAACATCTTCAGAACAGTTTCTTAGGCTAAAAACGATGGAAATCCACGAAGTCGAAATAGAGCCTGGCGTCAAGATAATAAACTCAGAAGAGTACAAAATGATAAAAGAAAAACTGAAAGATGCGCCCGTGCTTGCATTTGTCAGAACTCTAAACAATATTCCAGAGACGTGGACTTACTATTTTGTAACCACAGCTACCAAAGAGAGTAAGGTGGAAGCTATCTCGCCTATGAACTTAGAAAGAATGACAGAGCTGTCGTATAAATACCTAAAAGCCATGGAAGAAGCTGGAGGCAGGGGGGTTATACTAATAGACTGTTTGGAATACTTGGTTATGTACAACGAATTCAGAAGTGTGATAAAGTTCTTAAACAAGCTGAAAGACTTTGTTGTAAATCATAAGGGAACTTTAATTCTCGTTGCAGAAAGGGACGCCTTTGAAGATCAGCAATGGGCACTGCTAACCCGTTTGCTTGAAGAAAGCAAAGAATAACATCTTTAATTCCTTAGCCCTTTTTGGGTTTTTTTAGTATTATTTCAGGGTAAAAACTTAGTGAAGCCTTTGCCTGCGGAATTTCCATGCCGATGTTTATTCCAAGGCTCATTAAATCTCTCGGAAAACGTACTTCCCATTTGGACTCAGCAGATGAAGTCAAAAATCTTGGCACTTTATACTTCTCCACAAGTCGCCAGTTCCTCATCATGAACCTCAGAATATTTGCTCTCTCGTAGGAGTTTGCTCTCAGGAGCGGGGAAAGAGAAAAGCCTATTGCAACGTTGTTCCTTGCTGCTAGTCTCGCAAGGACATGATCAAGGCCGGAATCCTTTCTCCCATATTCCGGAGAAATTATTGCATCAACCCTGTTCTCTATCGCAAACCTAACAACCCTTAGATTACCCCCCTGTACATAAATGAGAGCATTTGGAATCCTTTTCCTTATTTCCCTTATCAGAGAAGGCTTTTCTGTAACAATAAGCAGGGCAACTTTTTCATACTTTTCCCTAAGAGCTTTGACTTCGCCTTTAAGCTCCTCAAAATTTGGAGAGTCTTTCAAGTAAACCTTCTTTGTAAAGACTACCTCATCATACCATTCTTTGGCTTGATTGTAAGCTTCCTCGCTTCTGATGTCCATTTCAATCCACTTCATTCGCTCAGCCACTCCTTAATGGCTTTCACGACTGTCTCTTTCCTCATTGGGAATGCCTTGACTTTTATCTTGACTTGAATAACATCTTCTCCCTCCCCTACCGCTACCTCTCCCAAATATGCTTTCTGCTTGTTGAAGCGAATAAAAAACGTCCCAGTCTCGTCAACTTTTTCTTCAAGGTTTTCCAAAAGATATTCTTTGTCTTCTTCACTTAGGAGGTTTTTAAGGTGTTCCAGCATCTTTTTTACACTTCTGCTCCTCTTCACTTCGGCGTTTATCACTTTTATTGGATTTCCAAAATAACCCTCGGTTTCGATTATCTCAAACTCTATATCCTCCGACGGAATATCCTCAGGAAAAAAAGTCCCCATGGCTTCGAGAACCTTTTCCGGGTCTTCGGTTGCATGGGCAAAAGTTGATACCCTTATATGATGAGCCTGAAGCTTTGCCATATTTTTCACCCCGTTGAAGTTTTTAGAAGATGGTTTAAAAGCTTTAACTGCTAAAACTTCTCTTCAGAACTAAGAGAAAAGAAGATAAGAAAAGCAAATCACTTGCCCCTTCCTCTATGTGCCCTGATACTCGGTCTGACTTTCTCCGCACCTTTGCCCTTGTTGAGCAGTCCTCTGCTCCTCTTTCCGGCACTTGTAAGTCCTCTAAAGACCCTACCCTTATGGGCCTTTCCAGCTATCCAGGCTATCTTTGGATCGGACTTAATAACTGGGTGGTGCGGGTCAACTAAAATTACCTCAAACCACTTGTACATTCCATCTTCTCCAACCCAGTAAGAGTTAAGAACCTCAAGGTTGGGGAACTTTCTTGCCGCTTTTTCCTCAGCAATCCACTGGAGGCTCTTCTTGGGTGAGTACTTAACCTGACCCATTTTAGAGGGCTTTCTTCCGCCCCTCCACCTTGGTCTCTTTCTTCCACCTTTTCTCACTCTAACCCTAACGAGAACATAACCTTGTTTTGCCTGATAGCCTAAACTTCTAGCCCTATCAAGTCTTGTTGGTCTCTCAATTCTAACAACGCTTGGCTCCCTTCTCCACTTAATCATCCTCTGCTTTAGGAGTTCTCCAACATAGCTCTTTTTTGGACTTTTCCAGGCTTCCCTAATATACTTGTACATTCCCATATTTTTCACCTCGTTTTCGCTGTTTGTGGTTCTCCGCAGAGCGGAACATCCCGCGGGCTAAACCCGCCTAGTCGTGGTGAATAAAGGA
>JAGGWM010000048.1 GCA_021157445.1 Thermococcus sp.
CACTCCACAGAGAAAACGGGATAAGGTTAAAACTCGATGTTGCAAAGGTTTACTTCTCACCAAGGCTTGCAACTGAGAGGATGAGAGTTTTCGAAAGAGCTAAAGAAGGGGAGGTTGTTTTTGACATGTTTGCTGGAGTTGGCCCGTATTCAATTCTCCTCGCAAAGAAGGCGAAGATAGTCTTTGCATGTGACATAAATCCATGGGCTATAAGGTATTTAGAAGTGAACAGAAAGCTGAACAAAGTTAAAAACATTATCCCGATCCTCGGAGATGTTAGAGAAGTAGCCGATCAGATAAAGGCCGACCGCGTAATAATGAACCTCCCCAAGTTTGCCCATGAATTCTTAAAGGAAGCAATGATAAGCGTTAAAAGGGGTGGAGTTGTCCACTACTACGGATTTTCGCATGAAAACAATCTCTTTGATGAGCATCTAGAAAAAATAGAAAAAATCGCCGGGGAACTTGGAAAGGACATAAAGGTTCTCGAAAAAAGAAAAGTAAGACCATACGCTCCGTATCAGTTCAACATTGCGATCGACTTTACCGTGTTTTGAGCTTAAGTCTTTTCAAAATTTTGTTGCACCGTATGGTGATGAAGCTTCTCAGGAACTCCTCATCAAATGAGATGCTCCTCTTGTTAAGGTAAGAAGCATAGATAGAGAGGGCATCTTCATCTTTAAGTTTTTGAAGTGCCTCAAGGACATCTTTCTTTTTTAGAGTTTTCGCACCATTAAGGAGGGCAAGCAGCCTAGCAACTTCTCCTGCAGTTATATGAAGCATTTTTAGGTTCCCCATATTTACATCGCTTAGCTTGAGGAGTCTCGTAACCCTCCATTCGATAAGCTCCTCGAACCTATATTTGGGAAGAATTTCTGTTATGTCTTCTCCATAGATGACCACATGGTTCTTCAAGAAATCTTCTTGATAGATCGTTAAGAATTTGAAGGGGACTCCTTTGTTAAGGGGATCATCCAGATTCTCAAGAAACTCCCATGCTAAGTCAACTTCAACAGCACCTGTATTTTTGACACAGTCTTCCAAAATCCTTCTCAAAGAGGACAAGGGTTCCTCACTACTTTTCAGAACAACAAAAAAGTCAAGATCGCTCACTCCTTCAATAAAGTCTCCTCTCACGGCTGAGCCATAGAGGAGTAGAGAATAGAGCTCATCCATAAGCCGAGGATCCTCCTTGATTTTGTTCTTTATGCAGTTAATAATGGTTTCATCCATCTCATTTCCCTTTGAGTTTTGGTTTGGGTTCTGCAAGGCTTATCGTGTTGTTTGAGCTCTTTATATTTAGCTTGTTTAGGGCTTCAATGGGAGATGGAATCGCTTTTTTCTCCTCTTCAACTTCCCAATCAATTTCATCTCCAATTTCGGCATTCAGATATTCAATCACGCCCAAAGGGGCTTCAATTATGTATTTAGCACTTTCCCTTGGCACGTAAATTCTCCATGGGTGAGCCCTTTTTAGATCAACGATTTCTCTGGAAGAGTTCAGGAAGATGATATCTATGCTCTGAAGCATGAAAAACATATGAATTGAGGCATTAATTCTTGTTTCCCTGGATAAGACAAACACGAGAGCGTGGTCTACAGTAGGTTTTAGCATTAACCCCCTGAATCTCTTAAAGAAAGTATCCGCGACCTTGACCCTTCCATTCCAGATTCTGCCTTTCGTTTTGTTTATCAACATACCCAAGAGAAAGTAAGCTATTCTATAAATAAGTATTGCGACAGACGAGCCATTTCAGATTTGACACGATCATTATATTTGAAAATACTTTCAGTTGTTAACCTTAGGTTTAAAAAATAGTTATAAACCAAAAGTTGACAACCTATAGTGTACAAACCAAAACATATGGACAAGGTGGTGCATTATGGGTTACAAGATAACAAAAAAGGAGAACCTGAGTGCAATTGACTTTTTTATGGAAGTCGAGGCACCGCACGTGGCGAAATCATGGAAGCCGGGGCAGTTTGTTGTTTTGATTGTTGACGAAAAAGGTGAAAGAGTTCCAATGTCTGTCTACTACGCTGAGGACGGGAAGATAGGGATGTTCATAAGGCGCCACGGAGTAACGACATTCAAGCTCTGGTATGAGAAGAATGTTGGAGACAAGATACTTAGCGTTGCCGGCCCACTCGGGAAGCCCATAGAGGTTAAGCACTATGGAAACGTTGTATTCGCCGCAGATGCCGTCTGTGCACAGGCCGAGTGCTATGCCACACTCAAGGCCATGAAGGAAGCTGGCAACTACACCATAGCTATCCACAGCTTTGAGAACAGAGACAATGTCTATCCCGAGAGATTCCTTGCAAAGTCTGTAGCGGATGAATTTTACATCACTACAGAGGACGGGAGTGTGGGAAGGAAAGGGCACTACCTAGATGTCGTAAAGGAACTTATAGAGCAGGACAAAGTTGATATCGTTTTTGCCGGTGGAAAGCTCGGCTCCCTTAAGAAGCTCGCCGAACTGACGGGATCCTACGGAATCCCCACCATCGTCACGGTCAGGCAGATAATGGTGGACGGAACCGGAATGTGCGGCTCATGCAGGATACTCTATGATGGCGAGGTTAAGTTCGTCTGCAGGGACGGGCCGATGTTCGATGCCCACAAGGTGGACTGGGATGACGTGATAAAGAGGGACGCTCGCTTCGTCGAGCAGCAGAACCTGGCGAGAGAAAGGTACATCGCCAAGCTTAGGGAGAAGGGGGTGATCTGAATGACGAGGAAAAAACCGAAGATTATCAAGGAGCGTGTTCCAACACCAGAGGTTCCGGTTGAAGAACGCGTTAAGAGCTTTGTTGAGGTCAACCTTGGGTATGATTTTGCGTCGGCGGTCAAAGAAGCGGAACGCTGTATTCAATGCCCGCCCGAGTATGCGTCGTGCATAAAGGGCTGCCCGGTTCACATCAACATTCCCGGCTTCATAGGCAAGCTCATTGAGCACCGCGACGATCCGAAGAAAGCCGTTAAGGAAGCCCTAAAGGTGATATGGAGCGATAACACACTACCAGGAGTTACGGGAAGGGTATGTCCCCAGGAAGAGCAGTGTGAAGCCCCATGTGTCATGGGTAAGGTTGGCGATCCCATAAACATTGGAAAGCTCGAAAGGTTCGTCGCAGATTATGCAAGAACGCATGGCATAGAAGAAGAGCTCCTTAGAGAATTCGTATCCAATGGGAACGATATAAAAGGAAAAGTAGCAGTAGTAGGTTCAGGCCCAGCAGGACTGACCTGTGCTGGGGAACTTGCTAAGATGGGATACAAGGTCACTATTTTTGAGGCCCTCCACAAGCCAGGAGGAGTTTTGGTCTACGGAATTCCAGAGTTCAGACTCCCGAAAGAGATACTCAACAAGGAGATAGCCAAGCTTCGTGAGCTGGGCGTCGAAATAAAGCTCGACCACATAGTGGGCAAAACCATAACTCTTGAAGAACTCCTTGAGGAGTATGACGCGGTTTTCATAGGGACTGGCGCTGGAACTCCAAAACTGCTTAACATACCCGGCATACTCCTTGACAGAATATACAGCGCAAATGAGTTTTTAACTAGGGTTAACCTCATGAAGGCTTATGAGTTCCCCGAGTACGACACCCCCATAACCGTGGGAAAGAAGACAATAGTCATCGGGGCTGGAAACACGGCTATGGACGCTGCTCGCTCTGCCCTCAGGCTTGGAAGCGAGGTAACTATAGCATACCGCCGCGGAAGGGAGGACATGACCGCTCGTATTGAGGAGATCCAGCACGCTGAGGAAGAAGGGGTAAAGTTTGAGTTCTTCCTCAGTCCGGTTGAGTTCATAGGCGACGAGAACGGAAAGATAAAGGCAGTAAAATTCGAGAAGATGAAACCTCTTGAAGAGAGGGACGCCAAAGGAAAGAGAAAAATTGTTGGAACCGGAGAGTACGTAACGCTTGAAGCTGACACAGTTATCATAGCCATCGGTCTCGAACCGAACAAGATTATCAGTGAAGAGGCGAGTAGTCTTAAGACCAATCCGGACGGGACACTTGTTGTCGATAAAAACTTGATGACGAGCATTCCCGGAGTCTTTGCGGGCGGTGACGCCATAAGGGGCGAAGCTACTGTAATCTTAGCTATGGGGGATGGAAAGAAAGCGGCAAAATCCATAGATGAGTACATCCGAAAGAAGCACCTTTCAGCTTAGCTTTTTAATTTTTGTTTTAAAAAACAATAAAAATGAATAAGTCAAATCTCCCCTTTGAGAAGTTTTTCACCGAGTTCAAAGCCCTTTTTGAGGGCTCTTAGGTTTATATTCTCCGTTCCTTTGGGGACTGAATCAAGAACGGCTTTTTCTATGGAGCCCTCGCTCACAATGCCGGTAAGCTTAACCAGTAGCCCAAGGGTTAGAATGTTCATCGTTAGGCTAAGTCCCGTGGTTTCTTCTGCTATCTCCGTTAAAGGAACTGCAAAAACCTTGAAGTTTTTCTCAAGCTCTTTGTTTCTATTGGGGACTAAATCCTTCTCGACTATAACAAAGCCACCCTTTTTCACGAGGGGAAGATACTTCTCATAAGCCTGCTGGGAAAGCAAAATTGCATAATCTGGAGCCAGTGCTTTGGGGTAGTCTATGGGCTCATCACTTATGACAACCTCTGCCCTGCTAGCTCCTCCTCTTGATTCCGGCCCATAAGCTTGAGTCTGAACTGCATGAAGACCCTCGTAAACAGCTGCTGCCCTTCCAAGAATGACGCTCGCTAAGATAACACCCTGTCCGCCAAAGCCACCTATCAGGACTTCTTTCCTCATTCTTCCCACCCCATCATTTTCTTCGCCCTTTTCTTGTATGCTTTGTATTCCTCTATTAAGCTCGGCCTATCTCTGTCGACAAATTCTCCAATGACGATTTTCCCTTCAAGCTCTTCCGGAGACATGTTCTTAGCCTTGCTTATGGGAACCGTTATCTTCTGGTACCATTTTATAAGCTCCGGACCTGTTTTAAGCCTGTTCCTTCTTCCAAAGCTTATTGGGCATTGAGACAAGAATTCCACCAGAGTGAAGCCCCTCTTTTGCAGAGCCTTCTTTATGCTGTTTATGCCTTGGAGATAATTAAAGACGCTCCACCTTGCAACGTAGTTGGCTCCGGCGGCAACTGCCAGTTCGGCAATGTCAAATGGATTTTCAAAGCTTCCATATGGAGCGGTGGTCCCCTTAAGGCCTTTGGGAGTTGTTGGGGCAACTTGTCCACCTGTCATTCCATATGTGAAGTTGTTAATGAGAATGACGGTAACATCAAGGTTTCTTCTTATGGCGTGGATTAGATGATTCCCGCCTATAGCAGCGGCATCGCCGTCGCCCATAAAAGCTATTACCTTGAGATCTGGATTTGCCATTTTAATTCCAGTTGCAAAAGCCAATGCCCTTCCGTGAGTCGTGTGAAGGCCATCAAAGTCCACATAACCGGGAACCCTCGAGGAACAGCCTATACCGCTTACCCAAACTATTTCGTCCTGGTTTAAGCCGAGATCATCAATAGCTCTAAGGGTATACTGTAAAACCGCTCCAATTCCACATCCAGGGCAGAATATCGTGGGAAGCATATCTTTTCTAAGATATTTCTCCCTAATTTCATAGCTGGGTTTTAAGTACATCCTCCTCACCTCAAATCATTCTTAATTCTCTCTACTATCTCTCCAGGGGTGTGAACTTCGCCGCCTATCCTGCTTATGAGGCCAACCTCAGCCTTTCCGTTAGCCCCCTCTTTAACCAAGTGATAGAGCTGACCAAGGTTCATCTCCGCTACATACATTCTTTCTGCATTTTCTGCGATTTTTTCTATAAGTTCGAAGTCGAAAGGCCAGACGACATTAAGCTTGAGCAGTCCAGCTTTTATCCCTTCCTTGCGAAGTTCTTTTACCGCCCTCATAGCAGATCTCGCCACAATTCCAAAGCTTATCAAGACGATTTCTGCATCATCCAGTTCATAAGTTTCATAATCAACGATGTCCTTCTTGTTGTTCTCTATCTTGGCAACTATGCGCTTTATGAGCTTTTCATGAACCTCAGCCTCAACTGTTTTAGGCCTTCCTCTTTCGTCATGCGTTAAGCCGGTAACATATGTTCTGTATCCCTTCCCAAAGATTGGCATTGGAGGAACTAGGTCACCGTGAACGTCTCCAAATGGGTATTTCGCTTCTTCCTCATTAACCGGAAGCTTCCTATAAACAAGCTCAAGCTCGTCAGGATTTGGAGCGTAGACCCTCTCCCTCATGTGTCCCACTTCGGCATCGGTAAGAAGTATAACGGGAGTTCTGTACTTTTCCGCAAGGTTAAACGCCCTTATCGTCATGTCAAAGGCTTCTTGAACCGTTGCCGGTGTTAGAACTATCAGGCTGTGATCGCCATGAGTGCCCCATATAGCCTGCATTACATCTCCTTGGGCTGCCAGAGTAGGTTGACCTGTCGAGGGGCCGCTTCTTTGGACATTTACCAAAACCAAAGGGGTCTCTGTCATTACGGCATAGCCAAGGTTCTCCATCATCAAGCTAAAGCCCGGGCCAGAAGTTGCGGTCATTGCTTTGGCACCGGCCCAAGAAGCACCTATTACAGCAGCTATGCTCCCTATTTCATCTTCCATCTGAATGCTTACACCATCAACAAGGGGCATGTAAAGGGACATTGCCTCAAAAATTTCACTTGCGGGTGTTATTGGATAACCGGCGTAAAATCTGCAGCCAGCTAAAATAGCAGCCCTTGCTATGGCTTCATCCCCTTGAATAAAATCCGCAGCACCTACCGGAAACGGATATCTCATCTCAATCCCTCCTCATAACCTATTCTAAAAGCCTTTAGGTTTATCTCCTCAGTCCCCTTGGGAACCCTTCTCTTTATGGCCTTTTCAACACTCTCTTTCTTCACGATATTTGTTTTTGCGACCAAATATCCAAGGGCAACCATATTAACCGTTAAAGCCAAGCCTGTTTTTTCCTCGGCAAGTCTGGTAAATGGTGCACCTATATACTCCCTATCGGGTTTTACGAGGTCAGTATCAATTATCAAAAGTCCATCCTCGCGAAGGGAGTCCTTTGTGGAGTTGTAGCCAAGTTGAGCAAGGGCAACAAGGATATCGGCTTTTGTAACCATTAAATCGTAGATTGGCTCCTTTGAAATTATGAGATCAGCTATTGAGTGTCCTCCCCTGCTCTGAGAGCCATAATCCTGAGTTTGGATAACGTTAAGTCCCTCTATAGCAGCAGCTTCTCCAAGAATTATTCCCGCAAGAACGACTCCCTGTCCTCCAATGCCAGCTAACCTAATCTGCATCTTCACCACCCAAGCTATAGTATTGGGCAACTTCATCAATAAGCTTGTTAAGCTCCTCCGTAAACTCGGGCTTCTCCTTATTTACAAATTCTCCAATGACGATTTTCCCTTCAAGCTCTTCCGGAGACATGTTCTTAGCCTTGCTTATGGGTATGGAATTCTTTGAAAACCAGCGAAGCATTTCGGCTGGAGTCTTCATCCTGTTTCTCCTTCCGAATTGCACGGGACATTGAGAGATCACTTCCACAAGCGAGAACCCCTTAACGTTCAATGCTTTCTTTATGCTTTCTATGAGCTGGTAAACGTGGAATGTAGTCCACCTAGCAACATAAGAGGCCCCGGCAGAGGCTACTGTTTCGGCTATTTTCAATGGATGTTCAATGTTTCTATAAGGCGTTGTGGTGGTAATTGCACCAAAAGGAGTTGTAGGAGCCACTTGCCCACCGGTCATCCCATATATGAAGTTGTTAACCAGAATTACGGTTATGTCGATGTTTCTTCTTGCGGCATGAATAAGGTGATTTCCCCCAATTCCAGCCAAGTCTCCATCTCCACTTATAACAACAACTTTCTTATCCGGCAGACCAACCTTAACACCCGTTGCAAATGCTATTGCCCTTCCATGTGTGGTGTGGAGTGTATCGGCTAGAAAGTACGGTGAGGCTATCCAAGCCGAGCATCCTATACCACTCACAACAACCAAGTCACGCGGGTCGATCTTTAACTGATCTATGGCATTTGCAAAGGCATTTAACACAGTCCCGCCGCCACATCCGGGACAAAGTGCAGTTGGAAGTGCTTCCTTCCGAAGGTATCTGGCCATCTCATACTTCGTGTAAATTTGTTTTGCCATACACATCACCTTTAAATACCCAAACACGTCAACTTTAATCAGCGATGATGAATATCTAATCCGCCGAACGATGACGAGAACGCTCGGCTGAGCTTTCTATTTCCTTTAAAATATCTTCTACCGTCAATGGGACTCCACCTATCTTGTTCACGCTGATAATTGGTACTTCATCCCTTACAAAGCGTTGCACTTCGAGTATCATTTGACCAAGGTTCATTTCAGGCACAAGAATTACATGGGCCTTCTTAGAGAGTTCTCTAATTCTTTTTCCTGGAAACGGATGGACTGTCTTTGGAACAATAAGCCCGGCTTTTATTCCTCTTTTCCTAGCCTCTATTACCGCTCCAAGCGATGGCCTCGCACTCACTCCCCAGCTCACAAGCAAAATCTCCACATCATCGGTGTAGTATTCCTCCCACTTTTGAATCTCTTTTTCATGAACCTCTATCTTTTTGTGGAGCCTTCTAACCAAGCGGTCATGAACTTCCGGTGTGTAAACATCTCTCAAACCGTTTTCCTTGTGTGTAGACCCCGTAACGTGAGTAAAGTAGCCGTTGCCAAAGAGGGGCATTGGGGGAACTAGATCGCCGTGAACGTCTCCAAATGGGTATTTCGCTTCTTCCTCATTAGCCGGAAGCTTCCTATAGATTATCTCAACTTCCTCTGGATCTGGAATCCTTATCTGTTCCCTTGTATGTCCTATTATCCCATCAGCAAGAAGGATTACAGGTATCCTGAATTTTTCACTCAAGTTAAAGGCCCTTATTGTCTCCCAAAAGCTGTCTTCTACACTCGTTGGAGAGATCGCAATTATCGGATGATCTCCATGGGTTCCCCATCTTGCCTGGAAGAAATCTCCTTGAGCCCCTTTTGTTGCTTGGCCGGTTGAGGGGCCACTTCTCTGGACGTCAACTAAGACTAGAGGAGTTTCCGTGAACACAGCATATCCAAGGTTTTCCTGCATCAAGCTAAAACCCGGACCAGAAGTTGCGGTCATGCTCTTAAGTCCAGTCCAAGATGCTCCAACAACAGCAGCGATGCTCCCTATCTCGTCCTCCATCTGAATGTAATAGCCCTTGAGTTTTGGAAGCTCCCTCGCCATTGTTTCAGCAATTTCACTTGCGGGTGTTATTGGATAACCGGCGTAAAATCTGCACCCAGCAAAAAGAGCTCCATAGGCTATGGCCTCATCGCCCTGCATGAAATAGTTCCCCTTTGGATAAAGCTTTTTTAAGAGCCCTATTTGTTCGGGCTCATCTCCTCGAATTATCATCTTATCACCACTTAACCGCTATTGCAAAATCCGGACAGAGGAGCTCACAAAGCTTACACTTCACGCACTTGTCGGCATGCACTGGAATCGGATAATGGACGCCTTTTTCACTAAGTTCCTGACTCCACTCGAAAACCTTTCTTGGGCACAGTTCAACACAAATACCACATCCTTTGCACAGGAAAGTGTCAACGCTTATCTCAACTGCTTCAGTTTTTCCGACAGCCAGATAGTTATCTTTTTTGACTTCGACATCTGCCATAACCATCACCCACGATTTGCTAACTATTTTTACGTATGTAAAGCATTTAAAGTTTTCGAAAATTTTCTCATCTATGAAGAAGCTTGATCCATAGGTTGCTTTTTTTGAACAAATATCTAACAAACGTCCTCTATTGTACAGAAATAGTCATTAAACACCCCTCTTTACTTTGGGATTTTTGAATATGCCGTTTATATTTGTAAAAATGTTCACCAAGTTTGAAGCTGCCAGTCAAGTATCCCCTCGGAAACTATGTAATCCCATTCCTTCAAACAGTCATGCTTAACTTTCTTGAGGAATTCCAGATTTTGCGTATTCGAGAATTCCCTAATTGCCTTTGCGACAGCTTTATCACATTCACCGCAGTTGTGGGGTCCTCTTTTTGATCCGGCCCCAACAGGATCGCTCAGTATCCTCTTCTCTGGAAAGTTCTCCTTAGTCCACTCCAGAATTTCAACAACGCTCCAAAGCCAAGGCGTCCTGTACTCTCCTTTTTCCCATAATCGCTCATAGGTCGTCCCCTTTTGTATGTTAGTTACGTTTATGGAAAACGTATCCGTGTATGGAACGGCTTTTTTTATGCTCTCCTTCACATCTTCAATTGCATCTCTCTCGCTTAAAAAAATCGGCTTAAAGAGTAAATACGTCTTAACATTAGCCCCAGCCTCTTTAATTATATTACTAGCTCGGATAAACTCTCCAAAGGTGTTCCCCTTATTTATGCTCACATCTGCAACGTCGTCATTTGCCGTTTCCAGCCCTATGGCTACTTCGAAATATTTTCCCCCAATAATTTCGACAAGCTCTTTGATTGCATCACCCCTCACGAGCTCTGACCTGCTCTCAACAACTATTTCCTCAACGTTATCCATCTTCGCAAGTATCGAAAAGATCCTCTTTCTGGTCTCGCTCTTTAGCTCACCTTCATCAAAGAAACTTCCGGATGTAAAAATCCTAACCGCTATCGGGCCTTTTTTATTCTCAATTCTTTTGAGGGCTTTTTTAAAGTATTCCACAAGCTCCTCTTGGCTCCATGGGACTTTAGGAGCTTCTGCAGGATAAGAGCACATATAGCATGCCTTTCCAATTCTATACCTGTAGCATCCGATTGTAGGCAGAATAACGTAAAGAGCAATCCCCTTTTTCCCAGCAACATTGTCTTCGCTTGTCCAAAACGTCATTAGTTCCCACCTACCAAAGCTTAGAGAAGAGCTTTTTAAGTTTGATGGAAATCTTCATATAAGATGAAACCAAAAAGCGTCAGGTGAAAAACTATGAGCTTAAAGGAAGCCAGAACTTATGGGAGCATAGGGGCAATACTCTCCCTCTTGGGAGGCCTCGTACCGAGGATTGGAAGTTTAATCATAGTAACGGGCCTTGTAATGATATTATTTGCCGTAAAGGAAATTTCTGCTGCAGTTAAAAGGGAGGACATTTTTAAAAGCTATCTTGTGGCGTTTATATTGCATTTGGGAGCATTTCTTGTGCTTATAATCGCCGTTTTATTTGGAATCGGGGTTGCAGTGCTTAGGGGAATGCCTTTAAGGGCTATGGATGAGGGATTCTGGGCAGTAAGGCATGTGATTGGCAGCATTTTAGTAGGGGCGTTTTTAGCATGGGTTCTTTTTGTTCTCGGCTCCTACTATCTCAAAAAGAGCTATGAATCAATTGCAGCTGAAAGTGGTGTTGATGTGTTTAGAACAGCAGGCTCTCTGTACTTTATAGGCGCCATCTTGACAATCGCCTTTGGACTGGGAGTGCTCGTACTTCTTGTTGGGAAAATATTGGAGGTAGTTGCATACCTTTCCCTGCCTGAAAAGGCTGAAAATGGAGAGAAGTAAGATGACGAAAATACTTGTAACAAACGATGACGGAATCCATTCGAGGGGAATAAAAGCTGCCGTAGAGGCCCTTCAAGGATTAGGCGATCTCTATGTAGTTGCTCCAATGTTCCAGCGAAGTGCGAGTGGAAGGGCAATGACCATTCACAGACCTTTGAGAGCTAAAAGAGTAAAAATGGAAGGGACAAAAGCGGCCTATGCATTGGATGGAATGCCCGTTGATTGTGTTATTTTCGCTATGGCCAGATTTGGGAAATTCGACCTTGCAATAAGTGGTATAAACCTAGGGGAAAATATGAGCACCGAGATAACGGTTTCTGGAACCGCAAGTGCTGCAATAGAAGCTGCTACCCAGGGAATTCCCGGCATTGCCATAAGCCTGGAAGTAAATAGAGAAAAACACAAATTCGGGGAGGGAGAGGAAATAGACTTCTCCATTGCCAAACACTTCTTGAGAAAGATCGCAACAGCAGTCTTGGAGAATAGCCTTCCAAAAGGAGTTGATATGCTGAATGTTAACGTTCCCTACGATGCGAGTGAAAAAACGAAGATAGCTTTTACCCGTTTGGCAAAGAGAATGTACAAACCCTCGATCGAAGAGCGCGTAGACCCAAAGGGGAATCCCTATTACTGGATAGTTGTAACTCAATGCCCTGAAGAGGAATTGGAACCGGGAACGGATATGTATGCAGTTAAAGTTGAAAGAAAAGTTAGCGTAACCCCAATAAACATTGACATGACGGCAAAGGTAGATTTAGATGAACTTCGAAGAGCTCTAAAGTTATAGAAACGTTAAAAGACGTTTTGGCGCCCGGGTCGGGATTTGAACCCGAGTCGCGGGAGTGACAGTCCCGCATGATGGGCCTGGCTACAC
>JAGGWM010000099.1 GCA_021157445.1 Thermococcus sp.
ACATAGAGAGACCATAGAGTGCCCCGGTTATGAGGAATGGCCAAGTTAAAGAGACATCAAATATTCTGCCACCCATAAACTGCCCGAGAGCATGAGTAGTTGTCCACGCAAAGCTCCTTAAGGCTATTGCCTAACTAAACTGTTCTTCTTTTTGTGAGTGGTTGTGAGTTTTCAATGAATTAACTCCCCACCAACCAATAACAAACGCCGATGCAGTATGAATGTCCAATCCCCACGCCAACCCTTCACCCAATTTTGAAGAACCAGCAGGATTAACCAGATAAACCTCAAAACCCCTCTTCACTGCCATACCAACCCCTTCGAAAAGGATCTGACCACAATCAAATTTGGATATTCAAGATTTACAGCAGAATTTTTAATGTCCATAAAATCTCCATAGGCTTCATCCACAACCACTATACCCTCTTCCTCCAAAGCCTTTTTGGTTACCTCTTCGATTACATCCAGCGAAATAACCTGTCCCGTGGGATTATTGGGATTGTCAATATACACCAAGGTATAGCTATCATTTATCTTCTCTATGAATTCCTCATAGTTAAATTCAAAATCCTCCTCTTTTTTTAGGCTCATATATTCATAAAAGCCTCCCATTACCCTTACTTCAGTTATATACTCAGAAAATTGCAGGGCATATCCCAAAACTTTGGAACCCTCTCTTATCACAAATTTGTTTATCTTTTCCAAACGTTCCATTGAACTGGTCCTATGAACACTTCTTCTTTACCAAAAGTACCCTCCCAGTATTCAACTAATGCTTCTTTGAGAGAATCATTATATGGAGAAGGATACATAGAAAAGTCAAAACCATAAAAGGAGAACCCTTCCAAAATTTCATGCGGAAATCCGTATGGATTCGTGCCAAGAGAACAGTCCAGGATATCTCTTTTTATGCTTCCCTCCTTAACATAGCTTTCCCTTCTAACCTCGAACAGGTTTTTCCTGAGTTTGGATTTCGTGATCTCACCATCCTCTCAGGAAGTTAACAATCTCGTCGGGAACTCTTCCTGTTAAAACATCCTTAATGGACTCTTCAATTATCTCCAATCCTCTATCTAGGTCTTCCTTCGGAATGTTCAGGGCAGGTGCAATTCTCAAGATGTTGCCGTACTTCCCAAATGTGATTAGAATTAGTCCCATCTCCCATGCTCTCCAGCAGATTTTTAGGGCTGTAATTTTGTCTGGAGTTCTTGATTTTTGATCATTAACAATATCCACGCCTATTAAAAGACCTTTCCCTCTAATATCGCCTATTATCTCATATTCCCCCATCATTTCCCTGAATCTCTTAATCACATACTTTTCGAGCCTTTCTGCTCTCTTAGCAAGTTCTTCTTCCCTTATTACTTCGATTGTGGCAATTGCGGCGCTGGCATTTACAGCATGCCCAATGTGTGTGAATACAAACAACGGCACCGGGACGCTCTCCATAATTTCACTCCTCCCAATTACTGCGGAGATGGGCATTCCTCCGCCAAGGGCCTTTGCGCTTGCTATAACATCAGGAACAACATTGAAGTGCTCAATTGCCCACCATTTTCCCGTTCTTCCCATCCCAGTCTGAACCTCTTCATCAACGAACACAATATCATATTCTTCAGTTAGCTTTCTCAATCCCTTAATGAAGCTAAAAGGAGGTATAATTACTCCTGCATCTCCTTGAATGGGTTCCACAATAATTCCGGCAACATTCTCGTTGAGCTCCTTTATTTTTGCTTCTACCTGTTCCAATGCAAGGGTGGATAATTCTTCAGGGTTCTCATAACCATCCATATTCCATGGGTTCCTGTATGGGTCAGGAAACTCCACAAGATGAAAGTCTTTTATTGGATGAATTGCTCCTTTAACTGCAGGATCAATAATTCCAGTTGCTGAAAGAGCACCATAAGTCATTCCATGATAGGAGTTCTTAAATGAAATTATGTACCTTCTTTTGGTGTATGCTCTTACGGCTTTTATCGATGAATCAACGCTATCAGAGCCAGAGAATCCAAATGTAACTTTCTTCTCAAAATCTCCAGGAGTTATTTTAGTTAAACATTTGGCCAGCTCCACGGGAGTTTCTTCATATAGATAAGCCATGGTATAGTTTAATACTTTGTCTACTTGCCCCAGTATAGCACTGACAATTTTTGGATGCCTATGGCCAATATTATAGACGGCCGCACTTGTTAGAAAATCGATATATTCATTCCCATCAACATCCCAAACTTTGGAACCTTCAGCCTTTGCCACGGCTAAAGGATAGTATTTTAATCCAGAAGCTTTGGGGATATATCTTTCATTTAGCTCCGCGAGTTCCAAACTTTTATCAATTTTCTTGGAAGTGTATTTTCCAATTTCATTCCATCTCATACTAACCCCTCCCAAATACCAGTAAAAAGAAAAAGAGTGGGTATGCCCCACGTTTTAGGCCAGAACTTCCAGAGTATCTGTTTTATCCAGGTTCTATAGTCAAAAGCTTTGAAAACCCTTACAACTTCATAGGATAGTGCTGCAGATATAAAGAAGAATATCATTGCCACGATTACAGAGTATATCCTGTAAACACCGTACTTCCCTGCATATTCCATAACTTTTCTACCTGTCATGAAGCCTCCTCCCCATAAATACCGACTGAAAAATAATTGCCAGGAGAAGCCATCTATAAAACACCCCATGTCTATGTTGTCCACTCAATATTGCTCCCTCCGCAAATTTTTTACAGTATATATTTAACATAATAAGCATATATTAGTTTTTTGATGTTGTTTTTACTTATTC
>JAGGWM010000039.1 GCA_021157445.1 Thermococcus sp.
ATCCTAATTTTTCTAAGCTCTAAAGCAAAATCTTTTGGCATGTAAGCATAATAAACGTTTTTAGTTTTTCTTAGCATAGATAGAGGGTATTTGGCTGCGTTTCCATTTATCATCAATTTAGACTTATCGAAATTTGATAGAAGTTTAGCGGCTTCTACAATTCTTATTCCTGAAAATGCCAGAAGTTCGAAGACGATTTTGGTTTCCTCGTTTTTGATTTTGTTATATGTCCTTATGACTTTTTCATCTGAAGGGATATAGTTGTCTGGATTTGGCCTTGGAATTTTTACAACCTTCCTCAGCCTATCTAGGAACTCTTTGTCAGCTAATTCAAATTCTTCCAGGAAATTGAATAGGGCTCTTAGGGAGTAAC
Organism: Thermococcus sp.; assembly: GCA_021157445.1. Taxonomy (GTDB): domain Archaea; phylum Methanobacteriota_B; class Thermococci; order Thermococcales; family Thermococcaceae; genus Thermococcus_A. Next base: position 374 of record JAGGWM010000039.1, read on the forward strand.
ATAAGTGCCTTTTTCCTTTCTTCACTGAGTTTATTAACTCGAAAACGTCTTTTTGATTTTGTATAGTTCGACCACTTAAATGCTTATCTAGGTACCTTAATACAGTATCTGCGTATTTTTTGGAATACTTCCCTAACCACTTCTTGAACTCATTTCTGACTTTATCATACTCTATTTTTGGAATTAAGCTTTCATACTCAAGATCCACTCCCGTAGGGGTTCCGGGGTTCAAATCCCCGCCCCCGCACCAAATTTCTTGTAACAACAAAATCTAAAAGCCAAAACTACTACTTTTCTATGGTGAGAGCAATGGTAATTTATGAACCTATAATGCTTGCAATGCCCCTTGCAGAAAGAATTAAAGACCAGATATTGCGGGAGAGAAAAATACCGGATGGCGATGACCTTCGAAAAATATTGACATCTCTTGGTCTCGAGGAGATGTGTCTGAACAGAGGACTTGCCTTATTCCGCTCCAAGTACATTCTCGCGCTTCTTATTCCTTCCAAGGAATACGCAACCGTTGATATAATATCTTCAACCGGAGATTTGAGCGATGCCCTAGAGCTTATGATATATCACGACAAAACGCTCAATGCTTACATAGTTGACATAGTACCTGCCAATGAGCTTGAATTTGAAGGAAACGTGGGTATAGAGCCGGTTATAATAGATGCAGAAACCTTTGAACTAAAAAGTACCCCAGTTTTAGGGCATTTTGAGAAGGAAAATGGGGAAATATTTCTTGTAATAAGCGAAAAAACATATGATGTATGGAAAAAAAGTGGCAAACTTGAAGTCTGTCCCATATGTGGGGCTGACGGGCTTGTATGGCAGAAAGGAATTGCTTACTGCAGTTCCTGCGGCTTTGGAATAAAGGTGGTGAAAAAATGAGCAGGCTTGTTAGGGAAATGCTTGTTAAATATTCGAGATTGGCTCACGAGAGAGGATTAACCGCAGCATTTGGAGGAAATCTGAGCATTCTTTTCAACGGAAAAATCTTCATAAAGGCAACTGGAGCGGTTATGGATGAACTTACACGGGAGCAGATAGCTGTTATTGATCTCAAGGGGAACGTTCTAAACTTGGTGAAGCCTTCTTCGGAGTGGAAGCTCCATGTGGAGATCTACAAACGGAGAAGGGACATAAAAGCCGTAGTTCATCTTCACCCGCCGTATTCGATAGTTGTATCCACGCTACTTAGTAAGGAGCTCCCCATAATAACACCTGAGGCTGAGATATATCTGAAAAAAATTCCTATAGCCGAGTTTAAACCAGCTGGAAGCTGGGAACTGGCTAAAGAGACCGCGAAATATCTAGAAAATTATGATGCAACTATCATGGCTAATCATGGAATAGTGACCGTTGGCAAAAGTTTAAGGGAAGCTTATTACAAGGCTGAATTAGTGGAAGAAAGTGCAAAATTGTGGTATCTAAAAGAAAAAGGCAGACGAATCACTTAATCTGCTCCAAAGCGCCTAATACTTCCCAGATTATGGTCCTTGTGTGCATTGGCATGTTTGGGTCTTCACTAATCTCCTCAAGAATAGCAATCGCATCTGCAGCTCTCACAGTTGGGTCCTTACTAGTGTCCATTAGGGCTTCAATTGCCTGTTCAGCGGCTCTCCTAATGTTTCTTGGGACGATTGTATCTTGAACAACTTGCTCTTTCAGAACCTGGATAATCTGTTGAATCCTTTCCTCGCTCATCCTCATCACCTCCAATTTAAGTAAGAATTCGTAACTAAAATTTTTCCACCATATATTGCACATTGGTTATTAAAACCTTTTCGGTCATTTTAGTACTCTACGCCCTTCCTCGCCACCACTCCTTTGTGGTAGGGATGTTTTATTTCCCTCATTTCCGTTACATAATCGGCCAGTTCATAAAGTTCTTCTGGGCAATATCTGCCGGTTAAAACAAGCTCAGTATTTGGGGCTTTTTCTTTTATGAGTTTCTTAACTTCTTCGAGTTCTATCATTTTAAATCCCAATGCTACGCATATCTCGTCAAGAATTACGAGATCCCATTCACCGCTTTTAGCAACTTCCTTAGCCCTCTCTAGGGCCTTTTTTGCTGCTTCAATTTCCTCTGGCTCGGGCTTCCCGTGAACGAACTTTGGCAAGCCATAAGATTCTACAACAATTCCACATTCTTGGGCTTTTCTTTGTTCTCCATAAACGTTGGCCGATTTCAAAAACTGTATCATAATAACCCGTCCTTCGTTGCCAAGCATCCTTAAAGCTAAACCCAGGGCAGCTGTGGTCTTTCCCTTTCCATTTCCCGTGTATATATGTACCAAACCGAGCCTCTTTTTCCAGTTCTCCATTTTGTTCACCTAAGAAACTTGGTATTGGAGTATTTATCCATTGCGGAAGAGCTTTTATTTTTTGAGTATAATTCTTATTGGTGGTTCATGTGAAAGTCCCTGAGCTTGGAATTAAAATAGGAATTTTTGAGCAGGGAAAGAGAAACTCAATAAGCGACGTTAAGGGTGTTAAAGTGGGCCATGTTACCTTGATTCAGGGTGAGGGGAAGCTCATTCCGGGCAAAGGGCCCGTAAGAACTGGTGTAACTGCAATAATTCCTCACGATGGGAATATCTATAAGGAAAAATTGCTGGCAAATGCCTTTGTTATGAATGGCTACTCCAAGCCTATTGGCTTAATCCAAGTTCAAGAACTTGGAACCCTTGAGACACCGATAATACTGACCAACACCCTAAGCATCGGCACCGCCGCTGATGCGTTGATAGACTACATGCTTGAGCAAAATGAGGACATAGGAGTGACCACGGGTTCGGTTAATCCCGTTGTTATGGAGTGCAATGACTCATATCTTAACGATATCAGGGGAAAGCACGTTAAAAAGGAGCACGTATTTGAGGCTATTGAAAATGCAAAAGAAGACTTTGAGGAGGGTGCCGTTGGCGCTGGGACTGGAATGAGTGCTTTTGAGTTCAAAGGTGGCATCGGTTCTTCTTCAAGAGTAGTAAAGATAGAGAACAGGAAATACACCGTCGGGGCACTTGTTTTGAGCAACTTTGGTAAGAGGGAGGATCTAACAGTAGCTGGAGTTCCCGTAGGGCTGGAGTTAAAAGATTGGCCTGGGAAGGGGGACGAAGGTAAAGGAAGCATAATAATCGTTGTGGCAACAGATGCTCCTCTCACATCACGCCAACTCTACAGAGTCGCCAAGAGGGGAGCCGTAGGACTGGCAAGAACAGGGGGCTATGCTTACAACGGGAGTGGGGATATAGTTTTTGCCTTTTCAACCGCTCAAAGAATAAAGCACTACCAAAAAGAGCCGTTTGATATAAAAGCTCTTCCCGATAGCACTTTGTCGCCTCTTTTCAAAGCTACGGCTGAAGCAGTTGAGGAGGCAATAATTAACTCCCTCCTACAGGCAAAGACCATGACCGGAAGAGACAATCATGTACGCTATGCCATTCCTAAAGAAGAGCTTGTAAGAATAATGGAGAAATACGGAAGACTGAAGGAGGAGTGAGGTGGAAATATGAATGTCAGGCACCTTTTTCCCGGGTTGAGAAATTTTAAAGCTTATTTGAATACGGCAAGTGCAGGATTTCTGCCTTTAACAGCCCTTAAGAGAAGTGTAGATTTTCTATCCTATCTGGCAGATTTTAAGGAAGGAGCTGATTCAGTGGACTTTTTGGATAAAGAAATCATGGAGAAAGTCCTTGAGGAGGGAGCAAAACTTTTCCATACCAATAAAGAGAATCTAACCCTCACAATCCAGACAACAGAGGGATTGAGGAGGTTGCTCCTCTCGCTAGAGCCAGAGAAGGGTATGAATATCGTTTCCTTTGACATGGAGTTTCCCTCTATTTCCTGCCTTCTAAAAAGCTATGCAAGGAGGTATGGTTTGGAGCTTAGGATTGTTAAAAACAGAAACGGCTGGTACTTTATAGAAGATGTTGAAAAGCTCGTGGATGATAATACGTTTGCAGTCATTGGGAGCAGTGTTCAGTGGATATCTGGCCAAAGAATGAATCTAAAAGAGCTCTCTAGAATTGCCCACGAACATGGGGCGTGGCTTATTGTGGATGCAGTTCAACATGCCGGTAGCTTAAAACTACATCCAGAAAAAGATGGTGTTGATGCTTTTGTCGCCGGAGGAGAGAAATGGTTGCTTAATCCCTCCGTGGGCTCTGGGATTATGTATCTCTCTGATGAGCTTATCGAAGAAGCTTCGCCAATAGTTGGACTGCTGAACATGAAGCCTCCGGTAGGGGAGTGGTCATCATGGTGGGGAATGCCCGAAAAAGATCCTTGGGGGGAATTCGAGCTTAGAAACGATGCA
>JAGGWM010000136.1 GCA_021157445.1 Thermococcus sp.
TCATAAAATTATTCATTACATTCTTCCTCTTCCTCAAAAGCCAAGCCATCTTTTTGCCAAACTTTATCCCCTGCCTATCGTATTGATTCTGGAGTTTGGCCTTTTCTTTGTTCCACCACCGGTTAAAACTCTTCAACCACCGGCCTTCAATAATGAAGGCCGTCCCGGTGGTGGAAACACAAGTGGCGAAATTATCAACGCCCAAATCAATGGCCAAGTACTTCGAGTAGTCCAAATCCTTCTTTTCAGGCTGGACTTCGTAAACGTACTCAACCTCAAACCAAAGGGCATTATGTCTTGGCAAAATGCGGACTTCCTTTATCCTGTGCCCTTTAACGTTCTTTGGTAGTGGGATTTCAAGGTACATTACACCGTACTTCTTGGCAAAGTTTCGGCCAAGAGTTAGAACAATTTTGTCCTCTTTTACCTTGAAGGACTGGTAGGGGAAGATTAGAACAAAGTGGCCGTCTTTTGGTAGAAACTTTGGCGGGTGAATTGGTCTGTTGTAGTTGCCTTTTTTCCTTTCTTTTAATAGTCTGAAGAAGGAGCGGTAGTTTTTTTCGACAATTTTCATTGTTTGTTGGGCAACTTGACTTGGCAAGAGTTTATACGGTTCGCTATCTTTAACCAAGTGATAGGCTCTGGCATAGGGGAGAAAAGAGCCGTTTAATTCGTAATGCTGTCTTGTCACGTATAGGGTGAGGTTGTAGAGGTCTTTGGAGAGATGAGAGAGTATTCGAAGTAGTTTGTAGGTCTTTTTGTCTACTCGGAGATGGTTCTTTTGGGTGAGGTACATTGACATCACTCATTATTATGTGTGTAATAGAGGTATTTAACCCTTTCGGTGCCTGCCTTTAGAGTGTTTGCATCCCCACCCTAAAGGGCGAGGTTCGGAAGAAAAATATAAGGTTTTGGTAAAAGTTCATAAAGGTTTAGGAGAATTATAGTGGGGAATAGACATGGGAAGAATAATCTCAATAGCCTCTGGAAAAGGTGGTACCGGAAAAACAACCACTACGGCAAACCTAGCAATTGCTCTAGGAAAGCTAGGGAAAAGAGTATGTGCAGTTGATGCAGATTTAACCATGGCAAACCTAAGCCTGCATTTTGGGCTGGACGATGCCGGAAAAACAATCCATGATGTGCTGATTGAAGGAGAGGACATAAGGAAAGCGGTGCACACGACAAAATACGAACTCATATATGTAGTTCCAGCTGCGGTGGATTGGGAGCACGTTGCTAAAGCAGACCCCAGAGATCTCCCCGAGGTAATCCCAAAGTTAAAAGAGGATTTTGACTACGTGCTTATAGACTGCCCGGCCGGATTGCAAATAGACGCCATGAGCGCTATGTTAAGCGGAGAGGAAATTATTCTAGTAACCAATCCGGAGATAGCAAGCATAAGCGATACAATGAAAGTGGGATTAGTCTTAAAAAAGGCTGGACGAGAAGTCTTAGGGTTTGTGCTCAACAGACACGGCAGACATAAAAACGACATACCACCGGAAGCCGCAGAAGAGGTTATGGAGTTTCCGCTCTTGGCAGTTATCCCAGAAGATCCAAAAGTGAGAGAAGCAACATTGGAGGGAATGCCCGTAGTGGTTTACGAACCAAATTCAAAGGCCGCAAAGGCATTTTTTGAGCTCGCAGAGAAGCTTGTGAGAATGGAAACAGAGGAGCAATGGTGAATGGAGTGATAGTAGTATTCGTTGGAACAGCTGGGAGCGGGAAAACAACCCTAACGGGAGAATTTGGCAGGTTTTTGGAAGAAAACGAAAAGAAAGTGGCGTATGTAAATCTGGATACTGGAGTTAAGAATCTTCCCTACATCCCCACGGTAGATGTTAGAGAGCATATAACTGTGGAAGAGCTAATGAGAAAGGGATACGGACCCAATGGCGCTATTGTAGAAAGCTATGACTTCCTGATGAGCTACCTTGGAGATTATATCGAAAAGATACTAAGGCTAGAAAAAGAAAACGACTATGTCCTTGTAGACACCCCCGGCCAGATGGAAACGTTTCTCTTTCATGATTTCGGAGTTAAGCTGATGGAAAACCTTCCAAATCCACTTGTTGTATATCTATTTGACCCGACAATACTTAGAAAACCCCATGACTACTGCTTCGTCAGGCTTTTTGCCCTTTTAATAAACCTCCGACTTGATGCGACAACCGTGCCGGCTCTGAACAAGATAGACATCCTTGAGGATTTGAAAAAGATAAAAAGATACCTTGAGGATCTTGAATACCTTACAAGCCGTTTAAAACTCGACACTTCAACGCAGGGGCTTCTGGCATACAAGCTATGTAAATTTCTGCCAGAGGTTTCGCCTCCAGTGAGGGTGCTTTATTTATCCGCAAAGAAGAGACGCGGGTTTGATGAACTTGAAACTTTGGCTTATGAGCATTACTGCACCTGTGGGGATTTAACATAAGTTCAGCGGAAAAACTGAAAACGGAACTCTTATTCAAGAAAGTTTCTCCAAAATGAATTCTTTTTTAGGAAGAAACTGGGAAAGTTTTTATTATCAGATAAATAAGAGATTCCGGTGAGAAAAGTGTGCCTTATTGCAGGAGGGATAGGAAGGCACTTAAAACCCAAACTCATGACAATGATAAACTCCGGAAAGCATAGGGGGAGAGACTCCTTTGGTGTGTGGACTGATGAAGGGGTATTGAAGAGCGAGGACTTTTCCCAAATTAACGAGATCCCAGACGGCAGTATAGGTCTTCTCCAGTGCCGTCTGGCCATGACAGGTTCAAAAAGCTTTACCCAGCCGTTTTTTAATAACTTTGTCTTAGTCCACAACGGAGAGATATATAACCACAAACAAATAAGGGAGCTTCTAGAGAGAAAAGGAGTTGAACTTGAGAGCGATGTCGATACGGAAGTGATTTTGCGCTTTTTGGAGTTTCAAGTTGAAAGCGGCAATTCTATAGTCAAGAGTGTAAAGTACCTTATGAGAATCCTAAACGGAGATTACGCCGTGGCATTTTCGGACAAAGAGAACATTTATCTTTTCAGAGATCCAATCGGAATTAGACCCCTTTATTACTCTCAAAACGGCTTTTTCGCCTCGGAAAAGAAGGTTCTCTGGGGTATAGGCGAGAGACCTATCCCAGTAAATCCTGGAGAGCTCGTTAAAATATCCAGAAAAGGCATTGAAAGAGTTCAGCTCTTTAAGATCTCAGAAATGATGGGAGAACACTTTTCCTATGAACGGGCAAAGCTAAGCATAAAGAAAAGCCTGGAATACGCCGTAAGGATTAGAAGTGCAAAAAATATAGGAGTTTTATTCTCTGGCGGTTTGGATAGTTCTTTAATAGTCCTTCTTGCTTCGAAATACTCAAATGTCGTCCTCTACACAGCGGGAGCGGAAGGGAGTCAGGACCTAGAGTGGGCAAGAAAAGTCAGCGAAGAACTCGGTTTAAAGCTTAGAGAGCATGTGTTTGACCTGGATGAGGTGAAGAACTCTCTTGAAAAAGTTATGTTCGCCATAGAAGAACCCAATCCCATGAACCTCGCAATAGGGATTCCAATTTACTTTGCAACAAAACTGGCCAAAGAAGACAACACCAAAGTACTTTTAACAGGTCAAGGAGCCGATGAACTTTTTGGAGGATACGCAAAATACCTTGGGGATCCTTCGCTAATGGAAAAGGATATATTGGAAATTGGAGAAAAGAACCTTGCCAGAGACGACAAAATTGCCATGTTAAACAGCGTTGAAGGGAGGTTTCCCTTTTTAGATCTCAACGTCGTCAGAAGTGGACTTAGAACGCCTCTGGAGTATAAAATAAAGAATGAGACAAGGAAGGCCATCCTAAGGGAGATCGCCCTTGAACTAGGCCTTCCCAAAGAGGTCGCATACAGGGAGAAGAAGGCCTGTCAGTACGGAACCAACGCACAAAAGCTCCTTGAAAAGATAGCAAAAAAAGAAGGATTAGGACTATCTCAATTTGCTGAAAAAATCTTTTATGAGGTTTTTGAACATATATAAACGGTTTTAAACTTTCCTTAACTTTCCCACGGCTAAAAAGATTTCTCAGGGGCTTTTAATAAACAGACAAAGACATAACAAAACGATTTCATGAAAAAAGTTTAAATAGGAGTTTTTCACTATAATAAAGTGAGGTGATAAGCCATGATGGAGAAAAAAGTATTAGTATGGCTGTTTAGTGCTTTACTTTTAGGAAGCATAGTACCACTATCACAGGCACAGAGTCTTTCAATAGTTATCCTCGTAAGCGACAACGAGGCAGATTCAGCGCTTGCA
>JAGGWM010000208.1 GCA_021157445.1 Thermococcus sp.
GTAAAACGTAAAGTTATGGGTCTTCCTCTTGGCAAGGGAAAGTTCATGGTTACTGAAGGGCTGAAACCAGGTGAGGTTGTGGTGAAAAATGCTTCGAAGGCCAGGGAGGGAGTGATCAAATTATGGTAGGAGAAGTTATTGAAAGGAATCTGGAAAAAATAAAAGAGCGAATTACTAGTGCTGCCCTGAAAGCTGGAAGGAAACCAGAGGAAGTTAAAATAATAGCAGCCACGAAGACCAGAACGCTAGAGGAAATGATAGAAGCTGCTAAAAGAGGAATTTATGCTATTGGGGAAAATAGAGTTCAAGAAGCGATGCAGAAAAGGAAAGATTGGCCAAAGGACCTTGAGATACCTTGGCATTTTATTGGTACATTACAGAGGAACAAAGCGAGAAAGGCCATAGATATCTTTAATTGTATTCAAAGTGTGCACAGTACTAATCTGGCAGATATCCTCCAACGCTTAGCTTTGGAAAAAGGAAAAATTTTGGAGTGCATGGTAGAAGTTAATATATCAGGAGAGGAGAGCAAACAAGGTGTACAGCCGGGCGGAGTCGAGGTTTTAATTGAACATATGTTAGATAGATGCAAAAATATCAAAATCATAGGGTTAATGGGGATGGCACCTCTGACAGATAGGGAAGATGAAATAAGGAAGTCTTTTGCGTCTTTGAGAACGTTGCGCTCTAAGTTGGAAGAGTTGTTAAAAATAAAGCTACCAGAACTTTCCATGGGAATGAGTGGTGATTTTGAATATGCGATAATGGAAGGTAGCACTATGGTCCGGATCGGTACCGCACTGTTTGGGCCAAGGAACTAAAAGTGGTCGGAAATGAGTAGCAAAAGAAGGGGGGGAATGCTATGGAAACTATTATGACTGTGCTGGATATAGAGAATATTTCTTTTAGTAGATCTTTGAGAGGTTATAACCCGGAGGAAGTGGAAGATTTTATTGAAAAGGTCATAGTTACTGTTCAAGATTACTCTGAAAAGATAAAAATTCTTGAGACTACAGTGGCAAGGATGGAGGATCAGTTAAAAGAGTATAACGAATTAAAGAAGTCATTACAGGATGCTCTTGTCTTAGCCCAAAAGAGTGCAGAAGAGCGAGTTAATAACGCAGAGAGCAAAGCAGAGGTAATAATAGCTGAAGCTGAAGCTGAAGCACACAAAATAGTTATGGATGCCAAGGAAAAGGCAGAAGCTTACAGGAGAGATATTGAGCGTTTAAAGCAGGTCAGGTACCAGTTCATAGCGGAATTTAAGGGGCTTATATCTAAATACGGCTCATTGCTCAATTCCCTAGAAACAACGAACATTGATAGAGAAGAAATACCAGTCAAGGAGGAGTAACAAACGTTTGGAAAGATTGAAAAAATTGGAGCTTGGCTCTTCTGTCCAGTATCTCAAAGGGGTTGGGCCTGTTCGTGCTAGAAAATTTAAAAAGCTTGGAGTTGAAACTGTAGAAGACTTGCTTTGGTTTATCCCCAGAAGATACGAGGACAGAAGTAAGCTTTCTGACTTGTCTTCTCTAGAACCAGGAAAAATCCAGGCCTTTTTGGCCCGAGTCGTAAGCGTCGAACAGAGAAAGGCAAGACGAAAAAATCTTACTATTTGTACTGCCTTGCTTACCGATGGAACTTCTTTAATTCAGGCTGTGTGGTTTAATCGTGTAGGATTAAAAAGTATTTTAAAACCGGGATCGAGAGTTGCCATTTATGGAAAGATCGAGATAAGAGGGGGGATTAAACAGGTAAATAATGGAGAATTTGAGGTAGTTGAAGAAGGGGAGGCCCCTGAAAACGTGGGACTTGTTGTCCCCATTTATCCTGGGACTCATGGATTGGTGCAAAAGTGGATAAGAAGAATAATAAAAGAAACCCTTTGTCTGCTTGAAGGTAGTGTTGAGGATCCTATACCTGGAGATATCCTGAAAAAGTATGGTTATCCTGGTTTTTTTCAAGCTATTAAAGAAATGCACTTTCCAAGCTCAAGAGAAAATTGGTTAGCTGCGCGCAACAGGTTGGCATTTCAAGAGCTTTTTTTGTTACAGTTGGGTCTTGCTATAAGAAAAAAATCTTACGTTAAAGGTAATAGAGGACACAAACTCAATACAGAAGGTTCATTGTTAAACTCTTTTATTGATAGGATACTTCCCTTTGAGCTCACTGATGCCCAAAAAAGGGTGTTTTCCGAGATAAAAGAGGACATAGTTAAAGATATCCCTATGAATCGCTTGCTGCAGGGGGATGTTGGGTCTGGGAAGACTGTGATAGCTATACTCTTTATGCTTTGTGCTGTTGATAGTGGCTACCAGGCGGCTTTCATGGCTCCTACCGAAGTTTTGGCTAGGCAACATTTTAAAAAAATAGATAGATGGCTGGCCCCTTTGGGTGTAAAAGTTACTTTGTTGACAGGCTCAGTGCCCCTTGCCCAAAAAAGAGAAATATATGATGGTCTTTCAAAAGGCAGAATAAGCGTTGTAGTGGGAACTCATGCATTAATACAAGATAATTTATCTTTCAAAAAGTTAGGAGCAGTTGTGATAGATGAACAGCACAGATTTGGAGTTTTGCAAAGAAATATTCTGGCGAACAAGGGAGAGCAGCCTCATGTGTTGGTCATGACCGCAACGCCTATCCCAAGGACTTTGACCCTTTCTGTTTATGGAGATTTATCGGTCTCCATCATAGATGAACTGCCCCCTGGAAGGAAGAATATAATTACAAAAAGCGTCGGGAAGGACCTGGAGTTAGAACTTATGGCTTTCTTAAGGGAAGAAATAGAGAAAGGAGGGCAAGTATATTGGATATGTCCAATGATAGAGGAAAATGAGGATTCAAGCATAACTTCGGCAGAGAAGAGATTTTCTCATTTAAGGGAGTTTTTTAAAAATAAACGGGTAGGGCTTCTTCATGGGAAAAAGAACTATAAAGAAAAAGAGCAAATTATGAAAGATTTTGAGAGAGGACAAATTGACATCCTAGTTTCCACGACGGTTATCGAAGTAGGGATAGATGTCCCAAACGCGACA
>JAGGWM010000032.1 GCA_021157445.1 Thermococcus sp.
CAATAGGAGGCCTCTTGCTTTTGGGTGTAAAACAGGAAAAAGCCGTGAAGCTTAGTTTTTTAATGGCCATCCCTGCTATTACAGGGGCACTGTTTCTGGAGCTGCCTGAAGTCTCAAGCACTTCTGAGCCCTTAGCACTTCCCTTAACTGCAGTAATGACTGCATTTGCGGTGAGCCTTCTTATGATTGAGGCTATACTAAAAATCGCCAGACGGCTTGATTTTTCCAAGTTCTGCATTCTCTTCGGCTTCATAGCTTTAGTAGTCTCTCTCTTGGGGGTGTTGATATGAAGGGTGTAGTACTCGCAGCTGGAAAAGGCGAAAGGTTAAGGCCTCTCACAGATGATAGGCCAAAAGTCATGCTCAAAGTTGCAAATAAAGCGATAATAGATTACGTATTTGAAAACATATACCCATTCGTTGACGAATTTATAGTAATCGTGAGGTACCAAAAAGAAAAACTCATGGAGCATCTAGGGGATGAATACGGCGGAAAACCAATAACCTATGTAGAGCAGATAGAAGGAGAAGGAACAGCAAAAGCTATCTATTCTGCAATTGAGTACATTGAAAATGAGGAATTTTTAGCCATCAACGGGGACATATACTTTGAAAGGGAAGGCATAAAAGCGCTTTTACAATCCTTCAGAAAAAGTAATGCCGATGTTGCATTGCTTGTGAAGAAATTTGAAGATCTGACTCATTTCGGAATGGTGGAAGTAGAAGGAGAACTCGTAAAGGGGATTAAAGAAAAGCCGGGAGCTGTTTCCGGATATGCGAACTTGGGAATTTACTTATTCAAGCCAGATGTTTTTAAGTTCATAGAAAATACTCCACAGAGCAAACGGGGCGAGTACGAGATAACAGACACAATAAACCTCATGATAAAAGAAGGTAAAAAAGTCATCTACGCTGTTTATGACGGCTACTGGAATGATATAGGAAGGCCGTGGAATCTTCTGGAGCTAAATGAGTATATTCTCAAAAACCATCTCCATCACAGCATAAGGGGCATTGTGGAGGAAGGAGCAGTTATCCTTCCCCCCGTGGAAATCGGAGAAGGAACAGTTGTCAGGAGCGGGGCATATATCATAGGGCCAGTAAAAATTGGAAAAAACTCAAAAATAGGTCCAAACTGCTTTATAAGGCCTTACACAAGCATTGGGGACAAGTGCCATATAGGAAACGCCGTCGAAGTCAAAAACTCAATAATAATGGATCACAGCAACGCACCCCACTTAAACTACGTGGGGGACTCAATTATTGGAGAAAATACCAACCTAGGTGCTGGAACAATAACTGCTAACCTAAGACACGACAACAGAACCATAAAAGTGGAAGTAAAAGGCAAACTCGAAGATAGCGGAAGAAGGAAGTTGGGAGCAATAATAGGACATAATGTAAAAACAGGGATCAACGTAACGATATATCCGGGAAGAAAAATAGGGAGCAACTCTTTTATTGGGCCTGGAGTGATAGTTGATAAAAACATCCCTTCCAATGTGTTGGTTATTGCAAAACAGGAAAAAGAGATTATTGAAAGGTGAGAGGGAATGACTTTCATTCCCTACCTAAATTTTCTATCGAGATGGTTGCTTTTCCTTGCTGTGATGTATAAAACCGCAAAGACAAGAGAAAAAAGATGGGGATTAATAGCCACTGCTTTACTTATAGATGCCATTGGGGTAGAGAGTTATATTCTAACTCCCCTCGGTGTTTCTATTAAGCCGGAGGCATATGACATCGCCTCTCAAATTCCAAACTTTCTTATAGGTAGTCTACTAGTCTGGGGAGGAATTCAGTTAAGGAAAGAGAGGAGCGAGTTTAGAGATGTTATAGGGCTAGGAGTATATGCCACCGCAGCTTATATCTGGCTCTTTCTTTTGGCAACTGACTTTTTTGACAGGCTTGAGCATTCGTTTGCAATTAAGTCATCCTTTCCCAGCTTTGCCCTCGGAGCCTCTTTGATTTATCTTGGATATATACTAAGAAATTATGTAATCTCCAAGAGCACCCTTGAGGAACTCTTCCCCGTAGGACTTATCCTTTTAGGAGCAATAAACCTCACGTATCCATTTACAAGAAACATTGAATCAATTGCACCAGCAGCGTTTTTATTGGCAGCAATCTCTCGATTAACGGCTGCAGTTGGAGCATTGAAATTCGTAATGTATCCCGCAACAGTATTTGAGAGACCAAAAGAGCAAAAACCATCAAAAATTAGGGGGGCATTTATGTTCAAGAGCAGAGAAGAGCTGAAAAAAGCAATTCCAAACTTCTTTGATCAAAATATCATTATGATAACGAGAAATCCACCAAAGGATAAAGTTCCAGAAAATACTCTGGTTTACTGGCTCACAAAAATGGAAGAAAACACCATAAAAACGGACGGGAAGATTTATCCGGTATCGCCAACAAGGATAGACGTTCTAATCCATCTCCTAACCAAAAACCTCGAAAGCGGGTACAATGCGGTTTATATCGACGGATTTGAGTATTTAATGATAGAAAATGGCTTCGATAGTGCTGTTAAGTTCCTGTTTGACCTAAAGGATAGAGTATTAAGCGAAGGAAAGGTCATGGCCCTAATAATAGATCCAAGAACCCTAACCGACAAGCAGATAGTCCTCTTGGAAAGAGAATTTAGTAGTAGAATATGTAAAATAGAAAGCTCAGAAGCCAAGGTACTCTATAAACCTCCTGGTATGCTTTGTCTCTCTTTGAAGCTCTACTTTTTGGAGTATCTGCCTTTCTATTGCTCTTAAAGCATCGTGGACTGCTTGTATTGCACCCCATGTTTCTCCTGTAGCTATAAACTGTCCTTTGTCGGTTACAATTCTCATTCTTGCTTGATAAAGGTGAACCCCACGGAGCTTTTCTGGAAATCTCCTGATTCTAAGGTAGATTATCCCCTCATTTCCCAATATCTCTTCGTACCCCTCTACAAACCTTTTTATGTCGGAGATTATCCTTTCCCTCGTAAAGTCGCTTAAATAGTGAGCATCTCCACCAAGCTGTAAGTAAAACCTTGTCTTCTGCTCGACCATTCTTGATATTGGGAGCAAGAGGTCCTTAACTGTAAGAACTCCTCTAACTACGTTTTCATTATCAACTACAATGAGCCCATCGATGTTGTGCTCCTTCATTAGTGCCACAGCTTCCCTGACGCTTGCCTCTGGCTTTACTGTGATAACTCCCCTAAACATGACCTCTCTAAGTTGGGTTGAGAAGGGGGGGATCTTTTCTCCAGCCACTTCTCCAAACTGTGCCCTGAATCTGGGTTTTATAAACCTGATAATTAAGTCATGAAGTGTCACTAGGCCTTCAAGCTTTCCATCTTCGTTTACAACTGGAATTCTGGAAATTGCATGATCTCTCATTGTAGCAAGTGCTTTGGCAACTGTATCATATGGTTTAAGTGTAATAACCTCCCTGCTCATGAACTCCTTAACAGGTCTTTTCCCGAATTCTCCCGCGGAGACCTTCTCAAGGAGGACAATATCACTTATTACACCAACAATATCCCTTTTATCTTCCCCAACAGGGAGTGAACGTAAATCTGTCTCTATCATAAGTTTAGCCGCCAAGCTTAGGTCTTCATCAGGCTTTATAACGGGTGCAGGCTTATACACATCCCTAACTTTGGCCTTTGTTGGATCCCACTTCAAGTGAGAGCGGATTATTAAATCTTGGGTTAATACACCCTTGTATATCTTCCCATCAAAAAC
>JAGGWM010000107.1 GCA_021157445.1 Thermococcus sp.
TGTCCAATTGGGTCTGGGCTTGGCACTACTCTCCTCCATCCCCTTCCGGAATCCTCTATAACCACCCATCCCTTCTCTTTGGCAAGCTTTTTGGCAGTTTCTTCATCGTAAAACGGCCCCACTGGCTTCGAAGGATTTTGAAATGCTGGATCATTTTTGTCAACAATGGTTTGAGTAACTACCGTTGCCACCGGCTTGTTTATGTCCCTCCTTCTTAATTCATTAATCACAGCCTGCTGGATCATATACCCAATCTGACCCTGACTCATTGCACCGCAAACATCCATCGGTTGAGCAGGGATACCGTACATGTGCTCTCCGGCATCCTGTTGCAGTAAAATCGCCCCAACTTGGGGGCCATTGCCATGGGTTATTACAACTTCATAATCATTATCAAGGATAATATCAACAATCTGCTTTGCCGTCTTTCTCACGTTCTCCATTTGCTCCTCATAAGTTCCCTTTTGCCCTCTCTGTAGAATAGCATTCCCACCCAAAGCTATGACAACCCTCTTCCTCATGTTGCTCCCTCCAGCACTGATGTATAAAGTTAGACCCTAGCGAATTAAAAGGGTTTCTTAGTCATAAAATAGTCCTTTTAGAAAAAACTTCGAAGAATAAGTGAAAGAGCTTGCAAATTTAAAGATATTGGAGAGATCTCCTTGCTGTTTTAATTAGAGATACCACTCACCAAACTTTCCAACGCCGAGGCTTTCAAGGGTTTTCATGACTCCCAAGGCTATTCCCTCTACCTCTATACCCCCTTCTCCCTTGTTTGCATCCCCAACTATGTAAATGTTTTCGATCGGAAAGTCAAGATGCATCCCAGAAGCAACCCTGTTAACTGGGTTTCCATCTAAATACGTTTGAACCATCAGAATCTCTCCATCTTTGTCGAGCTCCGGAAAGAGGTAGTAGAGATCCTCTAATCCCAATTTTTGCTCTTTCTTTATGTTTCTGCTCCTCAAAGCTTGATGAGTCATGATAAGCGTATAACCTTCTCTTGCAAGCTCTGGAGTTAATGCGGAGGGCTCATTATACCCATTTATCCTCTTGGTATCTAGAGTAAAAACAACGGTGTCGCCTACTCTCGATTCTCCCCTTAAGGCTATGTTAATTTTAATTCCCTCCGCCGGCTTTAGAGCATCTACTCTTTTCAGGTACTCCCTGTCAAATTTGTCCCTTCCAAAGAGCTCCACCGTTTCTTTTATTCCTATGTTCGAGATGAGTACCTCGTAGCGATATTCCTCCCCATCTGAAGTTATCACTTTTCCATCATCCACCTCGACCACTTTCTTTCTGGTTATTATCTCTCCTCCATTCACTTTTACAATTCTTGCAAGCTCTTCGCTTATGGCCTTACATCCTCCCTTTATAAGTCCCGGGCCACCCCACTTCAGGGTTGCTTTTATCTCTTTGGCCAGCTCAATTGCCGGAACTTCCTCAGGAGTTAAGCTAACCGCCCACCCGAGAAAGCTCTTTATGAAAAGATAAACGAACTCATTATCGCCGATTTTTTCTTTGAGCCATTCCCAAGAGTTCATGCTCGCCTCTTCCCCTTTTGGGAGCTTATTAGCTTTTATCTCTGCGAGAAGCTTCATAGCTTTTGCCTTTTCTTTAAGCGACAGGTACCTCCACCCCTCTCTGTAATGGTAAAGGTTTCCATTTATGAAAAACTTGCCCTTTGGATTTGAGTTTACTATCTTCACATTAGCCCCCAAGAGCTTTAGAAGGTGAGCCAAGGGCCCGTTTTCTCCATGAGGAACCATATGGAGAGCCCCAGTAGATAGCTGAAAGCCTTTGTAGTTGAGGTTTGTAAACCTACCACCAACAAAAGGAGCTTTTTCCAGAACCGTTACCTTATGACCTGCCTTGGCTAAAAAGGCACTTGTTAAAAGGCCTCCAAGCCCGGCTCCAATCGTGACCACTCTCATTTTACCACCTCTTTGGATTTCCAAAAGGGTCTATAAGACCAGCCCTTATTAAGGAAGAGCTTATTTTATCCCCAAGTTTGCTTTTGATCAACTTTATGACAACTATGTCAAGGGGTTTTAGCCCTTTTTCTTCTCTTGCCCTATTCACCAAGAGAGCTCCCTTATATGTTTCTTCACTAACAACTATTGCATCTAAACTCTTTATCCTGTCTGCAAATCCTATTGCACTGTGTATCTTTATTATCCTGTAGCTTCTATACCCATTTATCTCAAAAAACTTTAGCAAATCTCTCAATCTGAGTTCATATGGAAGGACTCTTTCAGCGTAGGGTTTGTTCTTTATCATTTCATCAGAGGTCAGACCTATGTAAACATACTTGCCCACTTCAAAAGCCTTCCTGAGCAAAGCCTTATGCCCTAAATGGAGCCTGTCAAACGTCCCTCCAACCACAACTTTTCTGTACCTCTTCATCGTTATCACGCTTTGTAACTAATGAACCAATAAATTTTTGTATTGCTATTTGAAAAAGTTTTGGAGGTGGGAAAATGGACTTCTTCTTTTATCCTTCATCAGTAGCGGTATTTGGGTCATTCAAGAAGGGGGCAATAGCATACGAAATTCTGAGAAATATAGTCGAAGGAGGCTTTAAAGGCGAGATTATTCCCGTGAATCCCAAAGGAGGGGAAGTTGAAATAGGAGGGAAGAAACTTAAAGTCGTAGAAAAGCTTGAGAAAGATGTTGACGTTGCTATAATAGCGATTCCCGCAAAGCTTGTCCCTCCCTTAATTGAGGAAATTGGAGATAAGGTTAAAGGGGCAGTGGTCATAAGTGCAGGGTTTAGTGAGACGGGCAATACTGAACTTGAGAGAGAACTCATTGAAAAAGCCCGAGAAAAGGGAGTAAGAATTATTGGGCCAAACTGTGCCGGGATTTTTGGAGTCCATGCTGACTTTTTTGGCTCCTTTGAAGTTAGGGTTAAGAAAGGAGGCTTAGCACTAATTTCACAAAGCGGAGCATTTGGTGGTGCGGCTTTGGCTATGGGAAATGAGGAAGGAATAGGCTTCTCAGCCTTCGTTTCTTACGGCAATGCTGCCGATTTGACGGAGAGCGACTTTCTGAGGTATTTCGCCGACGATAAGAACACCAAAGTGATAGCCTTATATATTGAAGGAGTAAAAGACGGAAAAAAGTTTGTAGAAGCTTTGAGATATGCCACTGCTAAAAAACCTGTGATAGTTCTCAAGGCAGGAAAAAGCAGAAGCGGTAGCAAAGCAGCCCAAAGTCACACTGGAAGTTTAGCGGGTAGTTATGAAATCTACAAAGGCCTTTTTGCCCAGTTTGGAGCAATAGAAGTTAAAGAAATGGAGGAGCTTTTTGATGCGGCAAAAACTTTTGAGATGTACGAAAGCGGGGGAAGAAGAATAGCCATAATAACAAACTCCGGCGGCCCTGGAGTTTTAGCAACTGACAAAGCCGAAAGGTTGGGGTTAGAAGTTGCGAAGCTTGAAGACGAGACCATGGAAGAACTTAGAAACCTCCTGCCTCCTCAATGCTCTATCAAAAACCCGATCGACCTTATAGCAGATGCGGATTACAACAGATACAAAAAATCTATAGAGGTAGTTTGCAAAGATAAGAACGTTGATGCCCTATTGGTTATCTGCGTTCCGCCAATATTTATGCCCAGTGAAGAGATCGCAAAGGCTATCATAGATGCCAAGTGCCACAAGCCTATAATCGTTAATTTTATGGCCGGGGAACTCGTAAAGGAAGGCGTGAGGCTTCTAAATGTCCATGGGATAAAGAATTTTCCAACTCCGGAAAGAGCGGCTAAAGCCCTTTATTGGCTCAGCTTAAGAAGGGCTTTTATAGATCAAAATTCAAAATAAAGAATATAGGGGTGAGAGGGATGTATAGGCTGATTTACCCAATGAGGACGTACTTAATAGTCTCGGGCCAGGGAGAGGAAACAAACGTTATGGCCGCCGACTGGGTAACCGTTCTTTCCCATGAACCCACCTTAATAGGGGTGGCGGTTTCTCCGAAAAGATACACCCACAGATTGATCTCCAAATACAAGGAGTTCGTGATCAGTGTTCCAAGTTTAGAGATGCTTCGAGATGTCTGGATTGCCGGAACAAAAAGCGGACCTTCCAAGCTTAAAGAAATGAGTATAACCCTCATTAACTCTACAAAAATCGCCACACCAAGTATAAAGGAGGCATTAGCAAACATAGAGTGTAAAGTCGTTGATGCAAGGGACTACGGGGATCACACATGGTTTGTCGGCGAAATTGTAGGCTACACATACAAAGAGGAGGCTTTCAAGAACGGAAAGCCAGACATCATGAATGCAAACTTCCTAGCACATGCAGCATGGACTGACTTCGTAACCTTTGAAAAGAGAATATACAAGGCAGAATGAAGGACAAATACCGCTCTATCACGATTTAAATTCTGGTTTTTAAATTTTTTAACTTTTGGCATTTTTGTTTTCACTTTGGAGCTCTTGAATGGATTTGGGAGTTTTTAGTAACTGGAAGTTATTATCAAACGAGGGGTTATAAGGTTTTGGGAGTTTTGTGACGAAATTTTTTCGGAGTTTTGAACAGAACATTTCCAGGACTTTTTGATATTCTCTCCTCATGGAAATTGGATATTTTTGTTTTTAAGTCGTTTTTATGGTTTTATTTTTGATTTAACCTCTTGTTTTCGCTCTGGAAGTCTCGTGAACAAAATTGTACATGGGAGAAATGGAAGGGTTTCAGATTGGTTAACATTCCAAAGTCTCTTCTTTGGGCTTGGATTTGAAGCCTGCGAAGGGTGAATAA
>JAGGWM010000102.1 GCA_021157445.1 Thermococcus sp.
ATGTAAGAACCTGTATAACGCTGGTAGAAGAGGGTATGCAGATAGAGAGGCAAGAAGAAAAATCAGCACTGCCAAAAACTACAAAGCCGCCTAAGTGGAAGGAACCACAACGAATTGAAGCGGATGTCGTTGTCATTGGAGGCGGGCCAGCAGGAATGATGGCCGCAATAAACGCAAGTGAAGCTGGAGCAAAAGTTGTTCTATTAGACGAGAACCCAATGCTTGGAGGGCAATTGGTCAAGCAGACTCACAAGTTCTTTGGGAAGAGAGAGCAGTTCGCTGGGGTTAGAGGGATAAAAATTGCCGAGATACTGCAGGAAGAGCTCAAGAAAAGAAACGTGGAAGTCTTTTTGGAAACTTCGGCAATAATGCTTCTCCAGGAAGGAGAGAGAAAACGCGTAGTTGGGGTTAGAAAGAACAAAGAACTCATTGAATTCATAGGAAAGACCGTTGTCATTGCAACGGGTGCAATGGAAAGAATGATACCATTTGAAGGGAATGATTTGCCGGGTGTATATGGAGCTGGAGCAATACAGACTCTTATGAACACCTATGGCGTAAAGCCTGGTGACAGAGTGTTAATCGTTGGTGCTGGTAATGTAGGACTAATTCTCGCTTATCAGCTCTATCAGGCCGGAGTAAAAGTGGAGGCAATCGTCGAAGCAATGCCAAAAATCGGGGGTTACTTTGTTCATGCTGCTAAAGTTAGAAGGCTTGGCATCCCAATATTGACAAGACACACAATTCTAAGGGCGGAAGGAAAAGAAAAAGTTGAAAGAGCGGTTGTGGCTCAACTTGATGATAACTGGAACGTTATTCCCGGAACAGAGAAGGTCTTTGAAGTTGACGTAATAGCTCTAGCCGTTGGACTAAGGCCAAGTATAGAGCTTCTTCATCAGGTAGGATGCCAGATTAAATACGTTCCAGAGCTTGGCGGTCATGTGGTCATTAGAGACTCAAGAATGGAGACCACGATAAGGGGCATTTTCGTTGCAGGAGATTCTGCAGGAATTGAGGAAGCAACAACAGCAATGCTTGAAGGGAAGATAGCCGGAATTGCAGCTGCTCTAGCTGCAGGTGTAGCTTCTCCGGAATGGCTTAAAGAAATAGAAAAAGCCCAGAAAGACCTTGATGAATTCAGGAGTGGTCCGTTTGGAAGAAAAGTCCTTGAAGGTCTTAAGAAGGTGGTGGTAAAATGAGTGAAATTCCCAGATACTTACGGGAGGGTTATCTAAGTGTAGAAGAGCTGAAAAAATATGTGGGTTTGCCGAGTGAGGAGAGGCTTAGACGGAGACCCGTGGCAGTTCCAGAGTGTCCACAGGAAATTCCATGTACGCCATGTGCAGAGATCTGCCCCACAAACGCTGTTCTCATGGAGCATCCAAATGCCATTCCCAAAGTTGATTATGAAAAATGCACTGGCTGTTCTCTCTGCGTTCAAATTTGCCCGGGATTGGCGTTTTTCATGGTTCATTATGTGGGAGACAAGGCGAGAATTACACTACCGCATGAAATCCTTCCGGTTCCTAAAGTTGGAGAAGAAGTAATCTTGCTTAACAGGATAGGAAAAGAAGTTGGAAAGGGAAGGGTTGTTACACTTGTGCCGAGAGAGAAGAGCAGGGGAGATACGCCAATTATAACTGTGGAGGTGCCAATTGAACTAGCTTGGGAAGTTAGGGCGGTGAAGGTGGTGAGAAGATGAGTGAGGAAAAGAAAATAATAATCTGCAGATGCAATGACGTAACGCTCGAAGAGATAGAGGCTCTAATTGATCAAGGCATAACAGACATAGAAACGATAAAACGCCTTCTAAGGATTGGAATGGGACCGTGTCAGGGAAGAACGTGTCTTCCGATGGTAATAAGCATAATAGCAAGAAAAACCGGAAAGAGCCCGGATGAGATAAAGCTCCCTGCAACAAGAATTCCGGTTAGACCTGTTCCAGCAGGAGTTTTGGTGGGTGAGATAGATGAAGAATAGAGCGGAAGTGATTGTAATAGGTGGAGGAAGTACTGGCACATCAATAGCATATCACCTCGCTAAGCTTGGGGTGGATGTTGTTCTTGTTGAGAAGGGCTATCTTGGAAGTGGTTCAACTTTCAGGTGTGCTACCGGAATTAGGCAGCAGTTTACGGATGAGGCTAACATAAAGCTTATGAGATATAACGTTGAAAGATGGAAAAAGCTGAGTGAAGAGCTTGAATATGATGTGAATTTCAAGCAAACAGGATACCTCTTCCTGGCCACAACTGAGGAAGAGGTTGAAGCCTTCAAAGAAAACATAAAACTCCACAATAAATTTGGCGTTCCTACAAGGCTTATAACTCCAGAAGAAGCGAAAGAAATTGTGCCACCCTTAAATGCCGACGAATTCCTTGCCGGACAGTGGAACCCAACCGATGGAAAGGCAAATCCCTTCAAAACCGTCTTTGCCTTCGCAAGAAAAGCCAAAGAACTTGGGGCTGAAATTTATGAATACACAGAAATAACCGGCATTATAGTTGAGAATAAGGAAATAAAGGGGGTAAAAACAAACAGAGGCACTATAAAAGCCGACGTTGTTGTAAATGCTGCAAACGCATGGGCGCCGATACTCAACGAGATGGCTGGACTGGATAGAGAATTTATACCTATAAAACCTTTCAAACACCAGCTTGTGAAAACCGAACCCCTTAAGGAAGGGCAAATTGAGCCTCTCGTTTGTCCACCGGCATGGAATGATTCCTATGTACTTCAGGATGGCGAAGATGGGGGAGTTTTATGTGGAACGGGTTTGGAATATGGGCCAACATATGACATGACTCCTACTTACGAATTCCTTAGGGAAGTCCTTAAATGGGCCACTCGTATAATCCCGGCACTTAAATACGCCCACATAATAAGACAATGGGCAGGATTCTATGCAAAGACACCTGACAGCAACCCCGCTATTGGAAAGATTAATTACATAGATGGATTTTATATCGCTGCTGGATTCAGCGGACATGGCTTCATGATGGCGCCTGGAGTCGGAGAGGCCATGGCAGAGTTGATTGTCAAAGGAAAAAGCCATGTGCCGCTCGATTGGGAGTGGTACGACCCACACCGCTTCGAGAGAGGGGAGCTTAGGAGTACAGCTTTCCAGATAGGGTGATCTTTTCTTCTTTTTTCTGCCTATATTCAAATGAAAAGCTTTTTAACCCCTAGTCCTTGAATGTGAGTGAAAGCAAAAATTTAAATAAGGCTTTACTAATCGGCCATTAGTTAGGCTTTTCACGTTCACAAATTAAGGAGGGGTTAAGAATGGCAAGGAACAAACCGTTGGCAAAGAAGCTCCGCTTGGCAAAGGCAGCCAAACAAAATAGGAGAGTGCCCGTTTGGGTTATCGTAAAAACCAACAGGAAGGTTTTAACTCACCCTAAGAGAAGATATTGGAGGAGAACCAAGCTTAAGGAGTGATGAGAGATGGCGGAAGAGAGAATTTACGTTATCCCGATTAGGAAGATCAAAAAGATAGTCCCAAGATGGAAGAGAGCACCAAGGGCCGCTCGCTTTGTTAGGGAATTCGTAGCGAGGCACACAAAGGCAGATGAGGTTATAATAGGCACAGACGTCAACGAGAAGATATGGGAAAGGGGAATTGAGAAGCCACCGAGCAAGCTCCGTGTCAAGGTGACTGTTGAAGAGAAGGAAGGCATCAAGGTAGCTGAAGTTCACCTTGCTTGATTCCTAATTTTTTCCAATGAGGGGAAAACCGAGGTGTGGAGATGCACATTGAAAGATTGGACTTTGAAAACTCGCCGTATCTTGGAGTCTTTGGGTTAGCCAGTGATAAGTTTGCCCTAGTTAGAGAAGGGCTCCAAGAGAAGAAGCTTAATGTCCTTAGGGAAGTTTTGAAAGTTCCGATTATTGAGACAAGCATAATGAAATCCAGAATAGTTGGAATTTTTGCCGCTGCAAACTCAAATGCTGTGGTGGTTCCTTACTATATCTGGGATTCCGAGCTTGAAAAAATTAAAAGCTCCCTAGAAGAGAACGGATTGGATGTTAGAGTTGAACCCGTTTTAAGCAAACTCACCGCCTTTGGAAACCTTATACTCGTGAACGATAAAGCAGCATTAATCAGCGCAAAGTTTACAAGGGAAGAGGCAAAGCAATTCGAGGATATCTTTGATGTCGAAGTTGAGAGGGGGATAATAGCCAATTATCATGCTGTCGGAAGCGTAGGAGTTGTCACAAACAAAGGCGGCTTGGTTCATCCTGAGGCAACGGATGAAGAACTTGAGTGGCTTGAAAGCCTTTTCAAAGTTGATTTCTACGTTGGTACTGCCAACATGGGTGTGCCCTTTGTGGGCTCATGCATGATTGCAAACTCATCTGGTGTCGTCGTTGGACACCTAACAACAGGTCCTGAAATTGTTAAAATTGAAGAGGCATTGGGATTTTTGGGGTGAGGAGAAATGGAAGTTAAGGTGTTCAGAGTTAGGGGAGTCTTTGAAAAGGAAGGAAAGAAGTTCAAATTCACCAAGGAATACAGAGCATTAAAGCCAGAGGAGATAAAGGAGCTTGTCCTATCAGAGATTGGAAGCAAGCACCGCGTTAAGAGATCAAAGATCTACATAGAAAGCATTGAAGAGATAAAACCAGAAGAAGCCGAGAACCCGATAGTTAGACGACTCAGCTTGGAGCTTGCTTGAATTTTTGTTTTTAACCAACACTCTTAAAAACTTCCCCAATTACTCTTTTTGGTGA
>JAGGWM010000129.1 GCA_021157445.1 Thermococcus sp.
AAATCAAGTAGAACTATTGCAATGCTCCATGAAATCGGCGCTAGAATAGCATATACAAACCCATTAGTGTCTAAGCGTTCTTCAGTCTCTCCCTTTCTAACAATGACAATTGCCAAAAACACCAAGAATGCTCCAATGATTATCTGAATGTCTATGATCCTCCCTAGGAACAAACGAGCCCACAGTATTGTCCAGAGTGGATAAGATGAAGTTATTGGGACAGTTCTAGATACCCCCATCAGCCTGAGGGCGCTGAAATAAAAGTAATCCCCTATAACAAAGCCAAATTGTCCAGAAATAAATGCAATCAGGAGAATCTGCCAGTCAAGGGAAGCTATTTCAGCATAACTTTTGGTGAGCAAAAATAGACATGCATAGAAAAGTGCCGTGATATATAGCCTGATTATATTAACGGTAACGGCGCTTTTGTTCCTCATTCCAATTTTCACTAGAACTGAAGCTGTTCCCCAGCCAAATGCCGAAATCAACGCGAGTAATGCTCCAAGTAATGTGTTCATGTTGGGAATAAAGATCACTCAACTTAAAAACTTAACGTTTCGAAAGTTATCTTATTCCTCCACCAGAGAGTTTAAAAACTCCAGTATTAAAAAATAAAGTAGTGATGATCTCGGCAAATCTGAGCATTGCTATGATGACGATCTTGAGTGCTGATCTTCACCTGATCTTAATTTCAGCGTTTCTGAGTTTTATGGGAATGTTCTGGTCCGTTGATACTTCTTTTATCACTTTTTCCAGACTCCTCATAATATCCTCACGTACCCTTTCATCAGAGACAATTCCCAGTAATGTGTTCCTTTTGTCGAAACTTGCCTCAAGATCAACCATTACTACGCCATCCTTAAATTCCCAACCGAGGTTCATCCATCTGAACATTGAATTTGGAAGCTCTGTAAACTCCTTTTGCAATCTCCTTCTTATTTCCTCTATTGCCGGCTTTATTTTGGTCTTTAATAAGGCTTCCTCAGCTTCTCTCTTTTTTTCTTCAGTTATGTAGGAGAGCTCCTCAACTCCAGCCTCCTTAAGAAGCTTCTCTATCTCCTTTTCCAGCTCTTCTTTCTTGCTGATTATTTCCTTAGCCTTGCTTGAAACTTCCTCCTCTTCTAAATGGAGCTCTACCCTGTGGACGGTCACGTATTTATTCAGCGCCCTTCCGATTTCCCTCGCGTGATTTCTTAGAAGCCTATTAACAACTCTCTTTGCCTCTTCTTTACTAATTCCGGAAACCTTGCCCCAAAGTGTTAGATTGATTTCGTGCTCGCTTCTTCCCTTTATATCCAAGAGCATCTTCTCGATGTCAATGCCAGCACTTTGGATGTCTTTGAAGATCACTCTAGCATAAGCTGAAAAGTAAGGCTTAACACTCTCATGTGCCTCCACTATTATGTTGCTCTCCACCTTACGTGGAACAACGGCTTTTTCTTTCTCTTTTTCCTCTTCTTCCTCCTCTCCCGGGGCAGTTATCTTTGCCTGAGCGTTGCTTAATATTGGCTTAAGCCCGGCTTTTCTCCATATTATAGGAAGGTGCTTGTTAACAAAGTACAGCACTCTTCTCTCCAGAACCTCTCTTGAGCTCCTGTCCCCTTCGCTTGTCCCATGAATGTTTACGTGAAGGTAAATTACTCCAGAGCCGACTTCTCCAGTTATTCCTACTTTTTCTACAGAAACTTCGTTTAGGCTTTTTATTTCCTTCAGGAGTTCCTCTGCATACGTTTGAAGAACTGGTTTGAATATCTCCCCACCTACCACTTTGACCTCAATCTCTGGACCACTGGGTTTCTCCTTAGCTTTGGGGGATTTTTCAGAGGGTTTTTTCTCCTCCTTTTTTGGCAGCGCTTTCTTAGTCTCCTCTATTTCGGGTTCTTTTAATTCTTCTTTTTCCTTTTTTTCGAGAACCTTTTCCAGCAGTTTCTCCTTTTCTATCACTTCTACACTTTCGATTCTGTTCTCTACAAATATTTTTTCAAGCTCAACCTTTGGAGTCGCATTGTAAATTTCGAGGTTGTCAGTTATTGAGAGTTTCAAGGATATTTCATCAAGCCCGTACAAGTCCACTACGAGTGGATAGTTTATTATTTTCTTTAGAATTTCAGTACTATCGTCCCCAATTAACTTCCTCTTAGAGCCTAAAAGATCTATCTGAGCTGCTAAGAGCTTTTTTCTATCTAACAGAATTATGGCATAGTACTTTTCTTTTTCGTCCTTTGTGAATATTTTCAAAAATAGTCCTTTAAACTCCGGATTGGAAAAAGTGTTGTAGATTAAATCAAGCAGTTCTTGTTTTTTGGTGCATACAATGTTCTCTTCAAGTGGTATGACATTTGGGAGCTGCATCTCTACCACCATTAGGTATATATATCAAATATACCAAAACCTGAATAAAGGTTAGGAAACCACCACAATCAAAGTCCATTTGAGCATATATTTAAGCATTATTGTCCTTATAAGGTGAGCACCATGAGAGTGTTAATACTTGGTGGGGGAGCCATAGGGAGAAGTATTGCCCAAATGCTCAAAGGTGAATTTGACGTTGTTATTATAGAACAAGATGATATTAGGGCAAAGTCCCTTAGCGAAAGTGGGTTTCACGTTATTCACGGTGATTTCTCTTATACGGCCTCTTTGTTGAAAGCTGGCATTGACAAAACAGATTTGATTATAATAACAACGATGGATGTACGCAAGATAAAGAGAACGATACAAACAATTAAAAACAACAATTCCGAGGTTCCGATTTTGGTTCTCCTTCCCGACGACATAACCGTTGAAGAACTAGCGTCTCAAATAAAAGAAGAATTTGAAACTGAAGTTAAAATAGACTACGCCATCTCTCCAAGAGAAGCCCTTATCAAAGTAATCGTTGAAATGGTGGAAGATATTGGAAAGAGGAAAAATGCAGTTTTACTCACCAAAAAGCTTTCGGAAATAAAACAAAAGACTGACTCCCTCTTAATAGTTATGCATGATAATCCCGACCCAGATGCTATGGCTAGTGCTGCTGCCCTCCAGGTTATAGCCCAAAACATGGGACTAAAGACCACCATTGTTTATGGAGGCGAGATAACCCACCATGAGAATAGGGCTTTTGTTAATCTTCTTGGGTTGGACATGAGAAGAGTTTCTTCGGGTTCTTATGAAATTAAAAGGCATTCTGCCATAGCTTTAGTTGACTGTCAGCCCAATGGAAATTTGAGTATTTTAGACGATGAAGACCTTAAAAAGATAGAAATACTGGTGGATCACCACCAGCTTCTTCAAAATTTGGAAGAAAAACTTCCTAAAAATGCATTTTTTGATATTAGGCCGGAGGTCAATGCCACCTCTTCAATAATGGTGGAATACCTGAAGCACCTCAATATGGAGATCAACGAACTGCTCGGCACCAGCCTTTTCTATGGCATCTATATAGACACGAAGAAATTCTCAAAGCTTAACCACACCGATCTTGAAGCATTAGCCTTTTTAGCGGGAAAAGTAGATTATGACATTTTGGAAAAGATTGAGTCTCCAGACATTTCAACTGAAACCGCGGAAGTTTTAGCTAGGGCAATTCTAAACAGGAAAATGTATAAGAACATTGTTATCTCAAACGTGGGCTTTATAACCAACAGGGATGCAATTCCAGAGTCTGCGGACTTTTTGCTTAGGCTAGAGGGAGTTAATACCGTTTTAGTTTTTGGAATAGTTGATGATAGAATTGAAATCTCTGCCAGAACGAGGGATGTAAGGGTAAATGTGGGTAAGGTCTTGAAGGAGGCTTTTGGAGACATAGGCAGCGGCGGAGGGCATCCGCAATCAGGGGGAGCAAGAATCTCATTGGGAATATTCAAACTCGCTAAGGACAAGGATTCCCTCTTAAAATTGGTAGAAGAGGCAATAACAGAGAAATTCCTAGAGGCATTGAATGTCAAAGAGAGCTAGCCCTTCTTTGCTTCTATCAATATTATGTCCCCAATTGCGGTTACCCTTTCATAGGGAATTCCAACCTTTTCTCCTGGAAGCCCAAGTGCCAGTATTCTTCCCTCTCCCCTGTCGATCTCTATCAAGACCTCATCAACGTAACCGATGTAATATCCTTTGGTGTTGTATATCTGTTTTCCATAAAGCTTTGACAGCCTCATTACCATATCGCTCACCATTTGAAATTGGGAGTTTTTCCTTTTAAATTTTCTTACTTATCCTTGCAGTGTTTTCAAGGGAAGATTTGAGAAAAATGACCACAGTTGCAATCACACTCCCCGCAACTCCCACCAAAACAACACCCACCGTTGAACCCTCAATTTCCGAAAGCTCGGAGTTCATAAAAAGTAAATTTGCAAGCACAAATCCGCCAAAATAAGCAAACGGGATGCTACCAAAAGGGATTTTCCATCATTTCACTACCTCCACTTTAACCTTTGAACCATCCTTTAGATTAAGCTTTTCCCTAAGACACACGGGAGCTACTACCTCCGCAATTCTTGGGGGATGTATTGTTCGGGAGGGAACAACTATAGCCCCTTTAATTCCATTTATCCTGACTTTGTAAGCCTTTACATCCCCAAAAGCCCTGCCTCCTTTGGTAAAACCAGGGATTATTATAGGCTCCACGTTGTAGAGGGCATCGTAGATTGTCTTGGGGAATATTATCAAAAGATTTAGAGTTCCCGGATATGGATTAAAGCCGAGATGCTCCTTTATTCTGTCTCTGTACTGTTCCACGTAATATCTTCCTTCTCCAACTCCAGAAACAACTTCACCCAAGATATATTTACCATACAAAATTTTCCCAATCTCGTCAAATATATCTTCAAGAAGCTTCAATCCATCGGGAGTTACCTCTACAAAAGTTTTCTTTCCAGAAACTTCGCGCCTTAGATACCCCATTTTCTCCATGTTATCGAGCTTTCTTAGCAGCGTTTGAGGTGAAACCCCCATTTCCTTGGAGAGCTCCCTGAGAGTTATCTTAACTTTATCCCCAACAGCACCTCTCTTGGCGAGGGAAATAAGCAGTTTAATTTCCTCCATTTTCAGCACCCTTGGAAAGTTTGTCTGCAATCCTCAAAGGTTTCGGATAATCACTTTCGTTAATGATCTCAACAATTTTCTTTGCAGAGTCAAGATCAATTAAATTGCCAACACTTACATAAGCTTTTCCCACCTTCACGAAATCTTTGGTGCCGCGTAAAGGGCGTTTCGCAACCCCTATTGTGGGCTTGTTAATCAGCAAACCTATATGTGATGCCAAGCCGTATCCCCTTGGATGTGCCTTTCCGTGCCCCTCCACAAGGAGAACGTCAAACTCCTCGTCCTTTAACAGCACTAATATTGGTCTTGTCTCTCTCAAAAAGAAGTACGTGGGGATGTAAGGGAAGCTAACCTCTGTTCTAGCGACTTTTGTTTTTAAAACCTCACAGGAAGGGAAGGAGCATAAAACAAAAGCCCCTCTTGCCTGATTTCCCTTGTAGGATACGTCAACTGCGGCAATGCTTTTAACCTTTGAGATATCCAGAGGCTTTTCTATTATTTTTCTGCTCAGCTTCCTTTGAGCCTCTGCAATCTTTTTAAAGTTCATTCCTCCACTCCTCAAGCTTCTTTTCTAAATCTTTGTTAATTTTTGCCCTTGTTAAATCTTCCAGAGTTCTCTCTAGAATATACCTTGCCTGATCCTGTTTTTGCCTCACGTTTACAAGACCCTTCGGGTATTCAAGAGTGACAAGCTCATCATAAACTTTCTCCATAAATGCATAAACTTCTTGAGCTCTCTCTATTTCTCCCTTCAGCAAGAGAGTCAGAAAATACCTTCTCAGCTCCCCGATGAAGTCCCCAATTCCCAGAGCATAGTCAGCTTCAGGGATTCCAATCTCTCTCGGAGAGGGAAACTCCTCCCCAAGAAGATAGCGGTAAAAAAGCAATGCTTCCACGTATTCTTGATGGGCGTTCTGGACATAGCCTGTAAAGTAAAGATCCTCGTGACCTTTGAGCTCCTCTTTTAGTCTTTTAACGAGCTCCTCAGCTTTTTTCAGTCTCTCCTTTGCAGTCTTGAACTCTCCCCTATGCAGAGCCTTTATTGAATCCCCGCTTAGCCTCACGATCTCCCGAGTAAGTTTGAGGGCTTCTTCCCTTAATTCGTCCTTTTTATCAAGAACTTCTCTTATCTCTCCTATTATCTCAGAAATGTTCACTCTTACCACCAAAGAAATGTTCGATTGTGAAGATAAAAACCTTCTCATGTGGGCTTGGCGTATCCCACCGCCCTCATCGTTAGCCCCTTCGGCAACCTCAAGCGGTCCCGGAGGCCAAGCCCTGTATGCCCGGCATCGTCCCCCAGACTCACAGCTACCCCAAAGCTCCTCCGGTCGGGCTACCGGGCATGTCGGATGCCGTTAAAATATTCCACAGAGAGATTTTAATTTTTCTCCCTTCAATAACTGACAGTTATATCTCAACCTCAATATCATGCCGAAAAATATATAAAGGCACCCTCAGACTATGCACGTAAGAATTCATTTTGGGTGATGATCATGGTTGAAAAGAAGAGGAACATCATTGTTGAGGAGCTCGTGAGGACTCCGGTAGAGATGCAGAAGGTAGAGCTCGTAGAGAGAAAGGGAATAGGACATCCAGACAGCATAGCCGATGGAATAGCTGAGGCAATCAGCAGAGCACTTTCAAGGGAGTACATAAAGCGCTATGGTATCATTCTCCACCACAACACAGATCAAGTCGAAGTCGTAGGAGGAAGGGCTTACCCAAGATTCGGTGGCGGTGAAGTGATAAAGCCAATATACATTCTTCTCTCAGGCAGGGCTGTTGAGTTTGTTGATAAGGAGATGTTTCCGGTTCATGAAGTTGCCATCAGAGCAGCCAAGGAATACCTAAGAAAGGCAGTTAGACACCTGGACGTAGAGAAGCACGTCGTAATTGACTCAAGAATAGGACAGGGAAGCGTTGACCTTGTTGGAGTTTTCAATAAGGTCAAGGAGAACCCCATACCCCTCGCAAACGATACCTCCTTTGGTGTCGGTTACGCACCATTAAGCGAGACTGAGAAGATAGTTCTCGAAACTGAGAAGCTCCTTAACAGCGAGAAGTTCAAAAAGGAATGGCCTGCTGTCGGTGAGGACATCAAGGTGATGGGACTTAGGAAGGATGATGAAATAGACTTAACAATTGCCGCGGCCATAGTTGACAGCGAAGTTCAAAACCCGCAGGAGTACATAGAGGTCAAGGAGGGAATATACAACGCTGTTAAAGAACTCGTTTCTCAATACACAAACAGGAGGGTTAATATTTACGTCAACACCGCGGATGATCCAAAAAAAGACATATACTACATAACCGTTACTGGAACTTCAGCAGAGGCTGGAGATGATGGTAGTGTCGGCAGAGGAAACAGAGTAAATGGCTTAATCACTCCAAACAGGCACATGAGTATGGAAGCAGCTGCTGGTAAGAACCCGGTCAGCCACGTGGGTAAGATTTACAACATTCTTGCCAATTTAATAGCAAACGACATTGCCGAGCAGATAGAGGGAGTACAAGAAGTTTACGTAAGAATCCTAAGCCAGATAGGAAAGCCAATTGATGAGCCTCTCGTAGCAAGCATTCAGGCGATTCCAAAGCCAGGCTATAAAGTAGAGCAATTCGAGAGACAGGCCTATGAGATAGCGGACGAGTGGCTTGCAAACATAACAAAAATCCAAAAAATGATACTAGAAGACAAAATTAACGTCTTCTGATTTAACCAGTGCTCTTTTTCATCTTTTCTTGCATGAGAATCCTTAAGATTCTAGCCTCCTCAAGCAATAGCTTTTCCTTTTGCTTCTTGATGATTTCAAGCTTCTTTTGCAAAAGCCTATCATCTCCCATAGGAAGTCACCAGAGCATATACGCATTTCTTCCTTAAAAACTTTCCGATTAATGCCTAAGTTTATATCGACAATAGACGTAAAAAACCATATCTTTAAAAACCTTGGGTTAATAAATTAAGTATGGGTGAGAGAAAATGATAATCGCTGTGAGTGGGACACCGGGAGTTGGGAAAACAACTGTAGCAAAACTTCTGGCCAAAAAATTGGGTTATGATTACGTGGATCTAAGGGAATTTGCCCTAAAGCATGGTGTGGGCGAGATGAAGGGGGAGGAACTTGAGATTGAAATTGATGAGCTTGCGTATCATGTTGAGAAAGATCTCAGAGATAAAAACGTAGTGCTTGATGGTCACCTAAGCCATTTGATGCCAGTCGATCAGGTTATAATCCTCCGTGCTCATCCAAAACTG
Organism: Thermococcus sp.; assembly: GCA_021157445.1. Classification (GTDB taxonomy): domain Archaea; phylum Methanobacteriota_B; class Thermococci; order Thermococcales; family Thermococcaceae; genus Thermococcus_A. Next base: position 8,282 of record JAGGWM010000129.1, read on the forward strand.
ATAGGCGAACGTTTAAAAGAGAGAGGATACAGTAAGGGAAAGATAGCCGAAAATGTCGAAGCAGAACTCGTGGATGTGTGTCTTTTGGAAGCCATAGACGAAAACGAGAACATTATAGAAATTGACACCACGGATAAATCCCCAGAGGAGATTGTAAGTGAAATCCTGGACCTTCTTAATAGGGGAATAAAAAGAAGAATCGGCATCGTCGATTGGACCAAATTTTATGATGAAATACTCCCATATTTAAAACTCGGAGGTGACGATGAATGGGCCTAGGCTTGTGGGTTAGAACCGGGCTTTTAATGGCTTTCCTCACTGGTTTATTAATGGCAATAGGCTACGCTCTGGGTAACGAGACCGGAATGCTCTTTGCATTCATCTTTGCCTTAGTGATGAACTTCTTCAGCTACTGGTACAGCGATAAGGTTGTTTTGACATGGTATAGGGCAAGAATCCTAGAAGAGGATGAAGCCCCGGAGCTTTATGAGATAGTAAGAGGCCTTGCCCAGGAAGCCG
>JAGGWM010000179.1 GCA_021157445.1 Thermococcus sp.
GTTATTAACTCCTGACAAATATAAAAATAGGAAGGTGGTGTCTATGAGATTGGAGGAGCCGGTTGTGGCAGTTAATTTTAAAACATATGTTCAGGCTACTGGGGAGGGGGCTTTGAGGATAGCTAAAGCAGCGGAAAAGGTTTACAAGGAAACCGGAGTAACCATAGTCGTTGCTCCCCAGCTGGCTGACCTCTACAGGATTGCCCAAGAAGTTGAGATCCCAGTCTTTGCCCAGCACATTGACCCCATAAAACCCGGCAGTCATACTGGACATGTTTTGCCGGAAGCCGTGAAAGAAGCTGGTGCCGTTGGAACCCTGCTCAACCACTCCGAAAACAGAATGATTCTTGCAGACTTAGAGGCTGCAATAAGAAGGGCTGAAGAAGTTGGTTTAATGACCATGGTCTGCAGCAACAATCCAGCGGTCAGTGCGGCGGTTGCCGCTTTAGATCCAGATTATGTTGCCGTTGAGCCTCCAGAGCTTATTGGCACTGGGATTCCGGTTAGCAAAGCAAAACCAGAGGTGATAACTAACACGGTGGAGCTTGTGAGAAAGGTTAATCCAAAAGTGAAAGTTCTTACTGGTGCTGGAATCTCGACTGGCGAGGACGTTAAGAAGGCTTTGGAGTTGGGAACGGTTGGAGTCCTCTTAGCAAGTGGCGTTACAAAAGCCAAAGACCCAGAAAAAGCAATAAGAGACCTCGTATCACTAATAATCTAACCTTTAAGGATCATTAGATCGGCTTCAATGTCCTCAAGGGAGGCATTCCACCCTCCCACTACATACTTTTTTCCATCTTTTGTTTCGACGGTTATGTTTGAGATGACCTTCCCTTCACTTTCAAAGAAGTCGATTATTTTTCCAGTTAAGTGGACAGGTTCTCTGGTCTTTACAAATTTCCCATACACCTCTATCTCATTTCCTATTAGGTTGTGATCTCTTATATCTTCAACAAGCGATCTGATGTGTATGTAGCTCTTTGGGAGTTTTATTTTTCCTTTCCTCCTGTAAATCAGCCCCCCGGTTGGCCATAGTGCATGGTAGAAGTATCTGTCAAGCATGAAGAGAAGGTTTTTGTCCCTTATTATTAAGGCATAGCCCCTTATTGTTTGTTCTCTTGATTTGAACGCTTCTGGGGGAGCATAGATACCCAAGGCCTTGTCCTGTATAAGTATTATTGGATCCTCAACTTCCCGCACTCTAATTTTATCTGCTACTCTTGGTACTTTATTTTCCCCATACACAAAGAGGTCAACTGTGGCTTCCCTGCTTTTTGCCTTTAGAAGAGGTGCTACCTTCTCTAAGAGCTTTGAAGGGATGGCAAGGGAAAGATGATATTTGGCATTCTTTATTGCATCCTTTATATAGTTTTCCAGCGTTGTTTTGCTTTTAACCACTATCACTTCCCTATGGCTTTCATGTGGGGTGTACATGGCTTTTAATTCTTTTTTCGCTAATTCCACCTTCTTTAGATAGCTTTTCTCCATTGCCTCAAGGACTTCTTCGGGATCAAGAGGAACTATTTTCTTCGGCCTCTCACTTGTAACGGCAACGAATCCCTTGCTCATTAAACTCCGCACAACATCGTATATCCTTGGCTGGGGAACTTTGGAGAGGGAGGCGAGCTCGCCCGCTGTTAAAGGGCCTTGTTTAATTAAAGTAAGGTATGCATTAACCTCATACTTATTCAGGCCCAATTCTTTTAAGAGTGCCTTGAGCTCGCCTTCCTCCATTTTGTTTTCCCTCATATTATGGCTTTTTCAGTATTCTTATCAAATATGTGGATGTTGTCCAAGTCGACTACTATTTTAACCTTACTCCCGACTTCAAGAGGTATGTGGCCTGGGAGCTTCACCTTTATGATATTTCCGCTTCCTATATTGGCATGCACAATTGTATCTGTACCTAGAGCCTCGATGAAGTCAACTATTCCTTCTATTGTTGTGCTTCTCTTTACGTGCTCCAGAGATGAGACACTTTCTATGGTCATGTGTTCTGGTCTTATGCCGAAGACAACTGTTTTATCTATATACTTCTCTAAAAGCTCTTTGAAGTCACTTGACAGTGGAATTTCAAATCCTTCTCCCTCTAGGGTTATGGAGTCTTCCTTTTCTTTAACACTCACCTCAAGTAAGTTCATCTCAGGAGCGCCTATGAATGTTGCGACGAATATTGATTTGGGCTTCAAGTAAACTTCCGTTGGTGGCCCAACTTGGAGGAGCTTTCCTTGATTCATTACCGCTATTCTGTCGCCCATTGTCATAGCCTCAACCTGGTCGTGGGTAACGTATATTGTGGTAACCTTTAACTTTGTTTGGAGCTTTTTAATCTCTGCCCTCATTGCAACTCTAAGTTTGGCATCGAGATTGGAAAGCGGTTCATCCATAAGCAGAACGTTCGGCTCAACAACTATTGCCCTTGCCACAGCAACCCTTTGCCTCTGACCACCGCTGAGCTGAGCGGGATACCTGTCGAGGAGCTCTTCTATTTGAAGCAGCTCCGCAGCCCATCTAACCTTTTTATCTATCTCCTCTTTTGGATACTTTTTAATCTTCAGCGGAAAGGCTATGTTATCATAAACTGTCATGTGGGGCCAGACCGCATAGCTCTGGAAAACCATCGAGATGTTTCTATCCTTGGGGGGAAGGTAGGTTACGTCTTTGTCTTCAAACCATATCTTTCCGCCTGTTGGTGTTTCCAAGCCCGCTATCATCCTGAGCGTTGTAGTCTTTCCACAACCACTCGGCCCGAGGAGTACAAGGAATTCTCCATCTTTTATGGTTAGGTTTACCCCATCAACTGCCTTTACCCTTCCATTATCAAAATACTTCTTGAGGTTCTCAAGCCTGACTTCCACCATTTTTCACACCTCATTTTAGTGTTATACCCCACATTGTTACCAGATACTTCCTAGCAAAAAATATGAACGTTATGGCTGGCAATATCATAATGAATGCTGCTGCGAATTTGTAATAATCCGGCGCCGCTCCTCCGCTTGCTCCTGCCATTATTGACAAAATTTGGGCTGGTAGAGTTCTATGGGATAGCGTTAAAATTGAAGCTACGAAAACTTCGTTCCATGACATGACGAAAGTGAACATTGCAGCTGCAGCTAAACCTGGCAGTGCTAGGGGTAGGGTAATTCTGAAGAATGATCCGAATCTTGTAAGTCCAAACACCATACCAGCTTCTTCAAGCTCCGTGGAAACACCTGCAAAGATGCTTGAGGTTATTAACACCACAAAGGGAAGTGCCATAGCAGTATGGGCGAGGGCAACTCCGAGTAAGGTATCTATGAGGTTGAGCTTTATGTAAAGAACTACGAGAGGGATTGCCATTACAGGTATTGGAAACATTCTAAGAGCCACTATCGAAAGCTTTATGGTGTCCTTTCCAGGGAAGAGGAACTTTGCCACAGCGTATCCAGCTGGAATTCCGAGGGCAAAGCTTATGGTTATTGTGATCAACGCAACAATAACACTGTTTTTAATTCCATCCAATGCTCCGAGCGTGAAAAGGAGGGTTTTGACGTATTTTATTGTAAAGCTCGTTGGGAGGATCTTCTTTGGGTCATAGTAATCTCTTGGAAGGGCAAAGCCATAGAGCGTTGAGATTATTATTGGGATTACTATCCAAGCAACCACAGTAAAAATAAACGTATAAAAGATCAGCTTTTTTAGCATGAACTTTGTTTCGTCGTTCATCTTCTCACCTCCAGATACTCGGCCTTCATGAACTTAATATAGAGTGCTCCGAGCAGTATTGAAAGCCCCGCTATTACCAAGGCATAGATTGATGCCACGTCGTATTCTTTTAGTTCTGTTAGCCTGTAAAATCCTTCTCCGGCCAGGATTGGAATGTCTCTTCCAGCAAGTATCCAGACTATACCGAATATCTGCATTGCAAAGAGCGTTCTGATTATTAGTGCACTCTGGATGCTTGGCTTTAAGAGGGGAATCACTATCTTCCTTAGCCTTGTCCAGTAGTCTGCTCCAAATACTTCTGCAGCCTCTAGGTATTCGTTGCTTATCATCTGAAGTCCAGCGAGGATTATAACAAAGACTATTGAGGTTGCTCTCCAAAGCTCGGCTAAAACAATAGCCAGAAACTCCATGTGGCGGTATTGATACCCAAAGAAGTAAATAGGCTGGTGAATAAGCCCAATATTCAGAAGAAGCTTATTCAAAAATCCACTTGGGGAGAGTATGGCGTACCATATCAAACCGGCAGCAACGTCACTTATAGTTAGGGGGATTGTGAGGGCATAAATAGTAAAATCTTTCCCTTTAAACGCTCTATTAACAGTGAGGGCTAGTATAAGGGCCAATCCAACTTGAGTTGGAACAATAACCCCCGCAAGGGCTATGGTATATTTTAAAGCATCCCAAAAATAAGGATCTGCAAAGGTCTTCCTAACAGTTGCGAGGGAAAACTGTCCGTTTTGAGTGAATGCAATATATAGGGCTTGAACAAGTGGATATCCAACAAAAAACAGCAGGTACGCAAATGCAGGCAAAATTAAAAAATAAGGAATATAGGAGGACTTTACCTTCATGGTACCTCCCTCATGGAATCTCTTGTCCCATCTCTTGGAAGAGTTGCTTTACTTGTGGACCGAGTTCTTTGACGACCTTTTCTGGGTCTTCGCCCTTGAGGACAATTCTCTCAAAGGCCGTTCTGTATGCGTTTGTGAACTGTCCTCCCTTCTCGCCAAGGTTTGGAATCATTGCTACCACTGCATCTGGGGTTGCAGATTGAGCCGTAACACCCTCAGCTAATATCTTGAGAGGTCCGCTTGGGATTGCTCCCGTTGCTTCTTGTACCGTCGGGAAGAATCCAACGTTTTCGAGGATCTTTACTTGTGTCTCCGGCTTTGTAAGGTAGTCAATTAATTTCCATGCTTCATCTGGGTGAGGAGCGTTCTTTGGAATTGCCAATCCTGCCACTACCAAGATGAATCCTCTTCCCTTTGGTCCCCTTGGCACTGGAACAACTACGAACTGGTCTGGGCTTGTCTCTATTGCGTTCTTGATTCTTGCAGTGTGATCCCATGCAAGCATGACCTCTCCTCTAAGGAGTGGATCGCCCATGGCGTCCCATGTTGTGCTTGCTGGATTGACGTATTGCCAGAGCTCTCTGAGGTACTTCCACATCTCCACTGCCTCTGGACTGTCGAAGTTCTTTGCTTGGTATCCTGTGAAGCTTGGGTA
>JAGGWM010000062.1 GCA_021157445.1 Thermococcus sp.
GCAATTTTTATATGTGAAGGCTATGGAAGAGAATGAGCTGTATAGAAAATGGATGAGGCTTGTTGAAAATCTTGAGCGGGAAGGAATAATTAAGAGTGAAAAAGTAAAGAGAGCATTTCTTAGGGTTCCCAGATACAAGTTCGTCCTTGAGAGATATAAGGAATATGCTCATGTTGATGAGCCCCTTCCAATTCCCGCCGGACAGACAATAAGTGCCCCTCATATGGTTGCTATAATGCTGGAACTTGCCGAGTTGAAAGAGGGAATGAATGTCCTTGAAGTGGGAACTGGAAGTGGGTGGAATGCTGCTTTGATTTATGAACTCGTTAGACAAAATGTCTATACAATAGAGAGAATTCCGGAGCTTGCCGAATTTGCCAAAAGAAATCTTGAAAGAGCTGGTTACAAGAATAAAGTGCATGTAATAGTAGGCGATGGAACCAAAGGATTTCCGCCAAAAGCACCCTATGACAGAATAATCGTCACTGCTGGAGCCCCCAAAGTTCCCGAGCCTTTAATAGAACAGCTTAAAGTGGAGGGCAAGATTTTAATCCCTGTAGGAAGCTACCACCTATGGCAGGAGCTCCTTGAGGTTATAAAAATAAGCGAGGACAACAAGGTCAAGATAAAAAACCACGGGGGAGTGGCATTTGTACCGCTAATAGGAGAACACGGATGGAGGGAATGAGATGTACCTTATAGCTTTTGATCTCGAAGGAACCTTGGTGAAATCCAAATCAAGTTGGGTTGAGCTTCATAAGAAGTTTGGCACCTGGGACAAAGGAAAGGAATATGCCGAGAGGTTCTTTGCCGGAGAGTTTGACTATGCAACATGGGCAAAATTGGATGCTTCTCTCTGGAAGGGAAGAACGAGAGAAGAAGTTATGGAATGGGCGAATTCGGTTGAATATTTTGAAGGTGTTGAGGAGCTTTTCCAATTCTTAAGGCAAAAAGGCTTTAAAATCGCCATAATCAGCGGTGGTCTTAAGTGTCTCGCTGAAAGAGTAGGAAGAGAACTTAAAGCGGATTTTGTATATGCAAATGAGCTTGTCTTTGATGAAGAAGGGAAAATAACGGGAGAGGTTCTTCCTTGGGTGGACTTCAGAAACAAGGGCGATATCCTGCTTGAGCTTAAAGAAAAGCTCAAACCAAAGCTAATCATAGCCGTTGGAGATGGACACAACGACATAGCCATGTTCAGGGTTGCAGATGTAAGCATAGCAATCAATCCTCATGAAGGCGTTGAGGGCGATTATCTTGCAAGAAACCTGTATGAAGTGAAAGAGATCATCGAAAAAATTCTGAAAGAAAAAGGTTAGGTCAGAGAAGGGCGTGTTCTTCATCTATCAGCAAAGCAAAAGTTCATCATCCCCTGTCCGCTTGTCTGCGGCTCCAATTCATGCCTTTTATGAGAGGGATCGGGTCATATTAACATTGGGGATTGTTGTTTTTAAAGTTTAAAGCCCGCTACTTTTTAACACAAACAGCCAGAATAAGTCACCATAAAATACAGAAATTAAAAAGCCCAAAAATAAAGCCGGTGCAAAGGGCATCGCATTTCTGACCAGAAACTCATCTTCCAGCTTCCCTTCGTTTACTAGAGCTTTGAGTTTTTCTATGTCCTCTTTTGTAAGACCTTCAGCAGTCGGTGAGGCGATTAACCTGTCGTATTCGACTCTTAGGGCATTTAAGTTAAAAGTCTTAAAGGCTCGAACAAGCTTGTCGAAAGAACTTTCTCTGTCTCTGTAAATCTGGTTATCTTTTTCGTATATCCACTCACCGAGAATGTCCCACTCCTTAAGCTCATCAACGGAGACTTTTTTCGTCAACACCTCTTCCCTTAGAACTTTTACGAGGGAAAAGAATATCTTAAAGACATAGAACACTACGGCAAGTTTTAAGTAGCTGTAAATAATCTCCGGCGTTTTAAACATCCCATAGGCTAAAAGCAGCAAGCCAATGGCATCTCCAGCCTTTTGCAATCTTGCCAGAATGAGTGTGGTTATTAGCCAGAGCAGTAGCCCAAATTGGGAAGGAATGGCATCTCCAACAATTCTAAGAACCACAAAAGCTCCAGATACCCAAATGGCAAGTTCAAATGGCTTAAGCCATTTTTCCATAAACAATTCTTTTAATCGGGCAGTTTTTTTCTCTATTATCAGCACTGCGAGAGAATAAAAGAGAATAAAGGGAAACACCGCAAGTATGCTGTTGAACAAGAGCGTTATACTATGCAAGGGGTATTTCACAGCATAGGGAGGAACTACCTTTGCGTAGCTTGATGCGTATGGGAGAAGAGCTGAATAACCCATTAGGATTACAACATCTCCACTTGCCCAGCCACCCATGAGATAAAGCAGGTAGCCTAATAAAAATCCAACTCCTAACCCTATTAAGCCCGAGAAGGCATAGAAAAGGTCATGTTTTACGGCGATCCCATAATAGAGGTAATATAAAATCCCAATTCCGGCAATTGGAAACACATGCTTATCGTCTATAAATCCAGTTTTAATATCAGTGTAAGAAGTCAGAATGCCCATTATAACCCCAAGGCCTATTAAAAAGAGCTCCATTAGACCACCTCACAGTGTTTCGAGAATCTTATCCTTTACGGTGTCAATGTATTCAGTTACCGCCGAGTTCAATGCTTGAACACTGCTGAAAACAACTCTTATGGTTATCATAACCAGTATCAGAACAGCGGCCAGTATAAACAAGTACTCCAGTGCACTTTGACCTCTTCGCATTTTATCACACCGGGTATACTTGGCCCTCAAATGATTTAAATCTTTTCATTTTGTGCAATCTTTTTAAGGCATCTGCCCCACTAACTAAGGGAGCAATGAAAGTGTACAGACTATATGTAAGGGACAAATACCTTGAAATGATAAAAAGCGGAGAGAAAAAAATAGAGGTTAGAGTAGCTTACCCTCAGCTGAAAGGCATTAAAGCCAAAGATAAAATACTATTCAATAATGAAGTCCCTGCTGAGGTAGTTTCAGTCAAAAAATACGAGACTTTCAGGCAGGTTTTGAGAGAGGAACCCATAGAAAAAATTTTCCCGGATAAGCCAAGCTTTGAGCAGGCCGTGAAGAGATTCCACAACATGTATCCAAAATGGAAAGAAAACCGCTATGGGGTTATTGCCATAAAATTCCGCCTCCTAAAACCAAGGAGGGAATAAAATGCGAAACCTGAAGTTCGATGGGAAATACAAGGATCTGCTCCTTAGCGGGAAGAAAAGGGCCACAATAAGGGTAGGCAAAGTCAACCTAAAACCCGGAGATGAAGTTCTTATACACTCCGGGGGTTATGTCATTGGAAAGGCCAAAATAAGGAAAGTCGAGAAAAAAAGAGTTTCTGAGCTTACCGATGAAGACGCCATTATGGATGGATTTAAGAACAAAGAAGAACTTTTAGATGCCCTTAAAGAACACTACAAAAATATAAAACCCGATACGGAAGTGACAGTAGTTGAGTTTGAATTCACTAAGCTGCTGGATAAGCCTATACTATCAGCTGACTTCCCTTATGAGGGCAATAATCCAGTTGAGATAGCAGAGCTCGCATTGAAACACTTAAAAGATCTAAGTTTTGAGGAAATTGCGCTATTAAAGCTCTTCTTGCAGTCGGGCAGCCTCAGAAAAGCAGCTTACAAACTTGGAGGGCTCAACAAGAGGTACAAAATCAGGGAAGTTCTGAGGAAAGCTTATGAAGAACTTAAGAAGATGGGAATTATGGAGCCAAAATTGTGACGCTTGGTTTTAAGACTGGAGAGAGCTTCTTGCTGAACATTTGACGGAGTATATCTTAAATTTCTCACTTTCGATTAGATGATGTAACTCTCGCTTATTTAACCCACCCACAAAAGGATTTTAAGCTAAAGAGACCATTTTGTATTGGTGATAGTCAATGATAAAGGCAGTATTTTTTGATTTCGTTGGTACGTTGCTTAGCAAGGAGTATGAGGATATCACCCACCAGAACATAATAAAAGAGGTCCTAAGAGACGTTAAGGCAGAAAAAGCTGACCCAATGAAGGTATGGGAAGAATACGAAATCCTTACAAGCGAGAAATTTAAAGAATTTGCAGGAAAACCCTACAAGCCAATTAGACTTCTCGAGGAAGAAATTGTGCAGGAACTTGCTAAAAAATACAATTTTGAGCTCTCCCCCAAGTTCTGGGAAATTCACCTCAAAATGCACCAAGAGTATGTAAAACTCTACGATGAAGCCGTTGAAACTCTCAAAGCCTTAAAGACCAAGGGCTATCATGTGGGGCTTATCACCGATTCCGACAATGATTACCTCAAAGCCCAGCTTGAAGCCCTTGGTATTCTTGAACTCTTTGACAGCATAACAACAAGTGAAGAAGCGGGTTTTTACAAGCCCCATCCGCGAATATTTGAATTAGCCTTGGAAAAGGCAAATGTTAAAGGGGAAGAAGCGATATACGTTGGAGACAACCCCCTTAAAGACTGCGTTGGTGCTAGACAGGTTGACATGGTCAGCGTTTTGCTGGACAAGAAGGGAAATAAAAAAGAGCTGTGGAGAGAATGTGAATTTATTATAGGCGATCTAAGAGAGGTACTGGTAATAATTGAAGAGCTAAACGGTCAGTAACGGCAGGGATCTTCATAACTCCGCTAGCGAAATTTTCATCATCCCGTTTTAGCTCAATCTTTTTTTGGCCTCCCATAATCTTTGAAACGCCGTTATCCACGCTAAAATCGCCACCACGTAAACGCCTATATCAACCCTATTGAAAATTGCTGTTATAATTATTATGAGGAGCCTTTCTGCTCTTTCAGCTATCCCAATTGCTAAGGTACCACTACCCGCGAGTTCTGCCCTGCATCGTTCGTAACTAACCAGATAAGAGCCCATAAGTGCAATTACTGCAATTTCCCATTTTGCTAAGCTACCGTATGCGATTCCGAAAAATATTGCACCATCGCTTATTCTATCGAAGGTTGAGTCCAAGAAAGCCCCAAATCGGGAAGTTTTTTCTGTAAGCCTTGCTAAAGCTCCGTCAAGGGCATCTAGGAGTGATCCAAAGAGCAGTATTAAAGCGGCAATTCTCTGAGAGCCTTGGGCAAGGAAATATGCTCCTAAAAGGGATATCAACAGTCCGAGAAATGTAAGCTGATTTGGAGTAATGCCGAGTCTGACCAGGGGTTTCACGAGAGATTCTAAGTACCTTTTGACGTTTGAGCGGTATTTATTTAACATCTCTCTGCTCCTCCAGGGATATTACCTTTTTTCCTTTTTCCTGGGGGATTATCTTAACCTTTGCATTCTTGAATTCCTTTTTTAACCCTTTTCCTTCAAGGAGTCTGTCGAGAAATACTGCCAATGCTGCAACTTCACTGTGTGGCTGATTTCCAACGGCCACATTGTAGTGGGATACTTCATAAACTTCTCTGGGGACTTTCTCGGCTCCGACAACGACTAAAATGTCATCTTTTTTTAATGCCTCTCTTATTTTCGGAATAGCCTCATCGATGGGTATTCCGTACATGGTTAAGTGGACTATCTTCCCCTTCCACTCCCTCAAAATCTGCCTCCAGTGCGGGTTGAACTCAATCTCAAAAGGGCCTCCCCAACGTTTTACGACATCTGTAACACTCTCATATACATGTTCGTCCTTTTCAGCTGCTATAATGATTTTATCTGCTCCAAAAGCCCTTGCAGTTAAGGCTA
>JAGGWM010000038.1 GCA_021157445.1 Thermococcus sp.
CCGTAGCCCTTTGCATGGGGACAGCTGAGGTTGAGCTCGAAGGCGTCGGCAACATCGTCCAGTTTCTCCGCTAAGAATGCGAACTCCTTCTCATCCCCTCCGAAGATCGACACGATAATCGGGAAATCAAACTCCTCCTTTGAAAATTCCTCATGGAAAGCATTCCATCCCGGGTTTGGGAGTCCCATTGCATTTATCAGCCCGTAGGGGAGCTCCACCACTGTAGGATTATCATAACCTTTTTTCGGGACAATGCCGATGGATTTCGTTACGGCGGCGCCGGCACCCTCCTCATGGGCTCTCCTCAGTAAATCGGGGGTCATATCTGCGACGCCGGAAGCTATCATTAGAGGGTTTTCAAGCTTAAGCCTAGCAACTTCAATCTCGAGCATTTTCAACACCCAAAAAGCAGAAGGGAAAGGGAGTTATTAAAACTTTGCTTAAACTAAATGAACTCCCGAACTTTTTCATCGTATTGGAATATCCCTGGCATTCCCCCGGTATGCACGAATAGAACTTTTGACCCCGGAGCTATCTTTCCGTTGCGGGTTAAATTCATGAGCCCATAGAAAGCCTTTGCCGTGTATATTGGGTCAAGGATAATCCCTTCTTCTGCGCCCACAAGCCTTATGGTTTCTATAACTTCTTTCGTAATTCTCCCATATTCTCCAAAGCCGTACTCAAATAGATGGGCAGCTATATGGTTCTCCGTAAGATTATATGCACATCCGATCAGTCCTGCCGTTTCACCGATAAGGTTAAAGACCTTCTCCGGAAGACCTTTAAGGAGACCTCCAACGTCTATTCCAATAACTTCTGTTTTGGAATCCATTAAGTTGAAACCTAGAGTTAACCCAGCAAATGTACCCCCGCTCCCTGCAGCATGAACCACATAATCAAACTCCACTCCAAGGGCTGTCTCCTGCTCCCATATTTCGGCGGCTGCCCTCACATAGCCCAAGGTTCCAACAGGGGATGCTCCTCCAACAGGTATGATATAGGCTTTCTTCCCCTTTGCTTTTAATTCCTCTGCCACCTCCTCCATAACGGGATAGGTGCTTTTTGCATCCACCAGAATGACCTCAATTCCCATCAGTTTATCCAGGAGATAGTTTCCCTTAACCGGAGCATCCTTCTTTCCTCGGAGAACCAGGAGGGCATTTAAACCCAATTTTTTAGCTGCCAATGCTGTCACAAACGCATGATTGGAATGCACTGCTCCCGTGGTTATAACAGTGTCATAACCCTTAGAAAGGGCATCTCCGAGAAGGTATTCAAGCTTTCTAACCTTGTTTCCGCCTATTGCAATGCCTGTTAAATCATCTCTCTTAACATAGAGTTCTATTCCAAGTCTTTGGCTTAAATTTGGGAGGTACTGGATTGGTGTTTGGAAACCTATAAGCTCCACACGTGGAAACCTTGCAAGAAGGGTTTTTAGCTTTAGACTCATGAAATCACCAATGAAAGTACCTCGAGGAAGTATAAAAACTTGATTAATGGCGGCGGACACACCCGGGGGTGGGAACCCTCCACCGCTCCCTTTTGCCCTGGGCTTGTTCTCCCCCGCTACCCCACGAGCGCTGCACGTTCCGCCTACCGCTGCTCCCTTCCGGGCCTTGCGGGGTTCAGCGGATAAAGAGCCTTAGCACGGCCCTCCAGCCGTACCTGGCTCACCGCCAGCCCCGTGGGACGAGGAATCATCACTCCCCCAGGGGTCAAGTGAGCGGCTTCAGGAGCCGCCCCCCGGGCTTCGGCCCCCGCATATCGACGGTTTCGGGTTCCAGGGGACGCCGAACCCCCCAGCCTAGTCCGCCGCCATTTAATAGTATCTATGATGACTATATAAAGGTTTGGTATAAATACCTATCCGTTTAGAACAAAGCCTCATTCTAGATTCATTCCTTCTTAGATTCCCCCGTCATCACGGCAGAGGCTATCATGTGAGCCAATCTTAAAGGTTCGGGTATAAGAGAGCTCCTCTGGGTTAGTTTTATTATTTCCTCGACTTGCTGCGGAGGAATTCCATAAGACTGATAAAAGATCTTTCCCGGGATTAATTCCCTTATCTTTCCCGCTTTTTTGAGGAGGGTTATTCTTTCATCAGCATCAGCAAAATGTTTTCTCAATGCATTTTCCATTGCGTTTAAATCGGGTTTTTTCCTTATCACTATTATCACCGGCAATCCAGTTTCTTTGCTCAACTTTTCGACGTCAACAACGTTAAACCCCGCATACGTTATTCCTTTGAGCATTATAACCCGCAAGTCCTTAAATCGAGAGTTGTTTATCGCATCGATCATTTTCTCAGTTGAATCTCTGCCATCGATTTCAATCCACCTCGTGACAATCCCGACGATGTCTTGGGAACCTTTCATAACAACTCCGACTAAAATAGTCTTATCTCGCCTAAGTTTAGATTTAAAAGAAAATGTACCATCATCGAAGCCAATAACCCTTATTTGTGGCTTTACCTTCCTGATCATTTTGTTACCTCTAAAAGCCAATCCAAGTATTCCTTGTTAACGTGATCCACGTCTATTCTTATTATTGCCGGCACAGAATATGGATGTAGCTTCCTTAGAGTCTCCTTGAGTTCACTCCAAAGATCAACTTTTGTTTTCAATATTGCCCCAACTTCTTTATCTTCCTCAATCTTCCCCTCCCACCAGTAAAAAGCCTTATGCTCCCTTAGGTTTGCACAAGCGATTAATTTTCTCTCCAACAGCTCTTTTGTTATTCTTTCAGCACTCTCCCAGTCAGGAAATGTTGTGTATACAAGGATCATTTCTCCCATTTCACATCCCCAAAAAAGTTTGGGAAGATAAACTTAAATTTTATGGAGGTTACTTTTAATGGGGGGAGTGGATGGAGATAGTAAGGGCGCATCTGAAGATATACGGCCGGGTACAAGGAGTAGGATTTAGATGGAGTATGCAGAGAGAAGCGAGAAAACTTGGTGTCAACGGATGGGTAAGGAATCTACCCGATGGAAGTGTAGAGGCCGTAGTCGAGGGAGAAAGGGAGAGAGTTGAGGCATTAATCGGATGGGCACATGAGGGGCCGCCTTGGGCAAGGGTTACGAGAGTAGAGGTTAAGTGGGAGCCACCAAAAGGAGAAAAGGGATTTAGGGTCGTGGGTTAACTTTTGTAGTTTAGCCCTTCAATAACAACTTTTTTGGGGCAGTAGTTAACTTCACAGTGGCTGCATACAACTTTTTCTTTGCTCTTTTCAGGGGTGTGGAGAACGAGCTTCCTAAATCCAGGAATGTCCTTTATCTTTATGAAAACCTCCACAGGCAGAGTTCCATCTATAACGATGTATGCTTTCGCATCTTCTTGTCTAAGGTTCCTGCTGAAGATTTCTATTATTGGAACACCATTCTCATAAAGATATCTAAGCAACTCCGAAAGGGCATGAGAGTACTCATCTTTCTCAAGCTCTATTTCAAGAACTTCCCACCCCATAATGGGTGCTACGTTTATGAGGCTTGGAAGAGGGTTGAGCCTCTCAAATATCATTCGCAGAGGGTAAGTGTTTTCAATGTAATCTATAGTGTGATAGATTATCTTTCTATTCACCCCTATTACACGGGAAAGTTCACTTATTGGTACCTCAACATTTCTCAGACAAATTTTTCCATTTTTTACACTTAGCCCATTTTCAAAGAGGAACTCAGCTACCTTTCTCCTAGCTGGGAAGTTTTTAAAATAAGCATCCAATACAAGCATCATTTTTGGCCACCTCTTATACAATGTTGTGTACAGATGAATATTTAAGCTTTTCCCCGCAGTTCGAAGAGACAATCTTTTAAAGCATGTAAAACCTTAATAAAACACGTAAGTGAAGTGAAGGTGATGCCTATTCTGATCGTGGGTGTTGATATAATCAGCGAAGAACCAAAACGTTTTGCCGTGGTTAGCTGGTTCAATGGAAAGATAGTTAAGCATGGTGAATTTACTTTTTATCGCCTCTTGAGATTTATAAGAGCAAAGAAACCCGACATTATTGCCATGGACAATATCCACGAGCTTGGTGAGTATCTTAGGAAGTTTATACGTGCAATTCCTCAAGGGACAAAGATAGTTCAGGTAACCGGCAGACCTGGAGAGCAAAAAGCCCTCTGGAGCTTAGCTAGGGAACATGGAATTAGAATAAGGGACAAGTTCAACCCCTACGAAGAAGCAAAAATATGTGCTCTTTTAGCCGCCAGAGGAGTGGGCTACGAGGTTCTTCCTTTTGAGGATGAGGTCATTATAAAGGTCTCAAGGGGAAGGAGCCAAGGGAAAGGTGGATGGAGTCAAGATAGATATAGAAGAAGAGTCCACAATCTGATACAGAATAAAGTCAGGGAAATTGAGGAGACTCTCAAAAAAGCTAACATTCCCTTTGACCTCGAAATTAAGGAAAAGGATCAGGGGTTAGAGAGAGGGGAATTCAGGGTTTACACCTCTAGGGAGGAGCTCGCAGGACTTATAAAACCTATGAGGGGGGGAGATGTCGAAATCAGAATCCGCCCGGTGGAGAGGAAGACCTTTGAGTTTGTTCCCCTAAAGAGTGAAAGTGCCATAAGGGAAAGAAAGAGCATTATTGTTGGGCTTGATCCCGGCATTACTGTTGGCATAGCAGCTTTAGATTTGAACGGTGAGATTCTGGCACTTTATAGTGAGAGGAACATGGCCGTTAGCGAGATTGTGAGGTTTATAAGTGAGGTAGGGCATCCCATAATAATAGCCACCGATGTGAATCCCGCTCCCGGCTTGGTGGAGAAAATTTCCCGCTCGTTTAAGGCAATGTTGTTTGTTCCAAGGGAGAGCCTAAAAGTCGAGGAGAAAAACGAGCTCTTAAAAAACTTGGGCATAAGCGTCGATGATGATCACCAGAGAGATGCATTAGCTGCCGCATATAAAGCGTATCTTCGCCTGAAACCAAAGCTTGACCATGTAGAGGCAAAGCTTAGGGAAATGGGAATTACAAAGAAGGGTGAAGAAATAAAAGCCCTTGTTGTTCAGGGATACAATCTTGGAGAGGCCATTTTGAAGGTAAAAGAAAAAGAAAAGGTTAAGGAAGAAACAAAAACTGCCGAAGCTGTCGAAACTCCCGTTGAGCTTACCCCATATATCGAAAAGATAAAGGAGCTGGAAAACACCATAAAAATGATGGAAAGAGAGAATCAAGAGCTGAAAGCTGTAATCGAAGAGCAAAGAAAAATCATAGAGAATCTAGAGAATAAACTAGCAACCTATGACGAAAAAATTAGGGAAAGAATCATCAGAGAGAAAGAATTGGAGATAAGGGAGAAAAGAATAGCCTACCTTGAAAAAGAGCTTAGAGAAGCGAGGTCAATAATAGAAAAGCTGAGCAAAGACCTGGTTCTGGCAAGAAGAATGCACCTGCTAGAGCTTAAAGGCACGGCGGTTCCTCTTAAAGTGCTTGAAAACCTAACATGGAAAGAGATTGAAGAGTTAGAACGTTCCACAGGCATCAAGAAAGAAGATGTGCTCTATGTTGTTAATCCAGCCGGAGCTGGAAGAAGCATAGCCGAGCATCTAGCTGAGAGGAGAATAAAGGCACTTATAAGTGCAAAAACACTTCCAAATCTTGTGTACGAAACGCTAAGAGAGAATAAAATACCCGTTCTATATGAAGGTGAAATCGAAGTCAAGAGGGTTGATGACTTTGCAATAGTCGATAGAGAAGAGCTCGAAGGGGCAATAAGGGCTAAGCTAAAACACTGGGAAGAAGAGGAAAAAGAGAAGGAAGTTCGGGAATTTTTAAAACTTGTAGAAGAATACCGACTGGAAAGAATCAAGGAGCTTAAGAAAAAGGCTGAAGAAGGGCATTAGATCATTTTATTTATGGGTTGATGTTTCTCTGAATTTCAGAGAAAAACCTTAAGCTTAGTAAAAGCAAAATCCTTTTGATGAAAGTTGAATGGCTTTACGAAAAACACAATAAAGGTATTAAGTGCCTTGTTTGTGAGAGGAGATGCTTGATAGAAGAGGGCAAAAGAGGACTATGCAAGAACTACGCCAATTTAAAAGGGAAGCTGGTGCACATAGGATATGGAAAGCTGAGTGCCGTTGAAAGCAGACCAATCGAAATAAAGCCCTTCTTTCATTATTATCCAAACAGCACCGCTTTAACCTTCTCTGGGTTTGGATGCAACTTCTACTGTCCTTGGTGCCAAAATTATCATTTAAGCTTCTCCGATATTCCCAAGTGGACTAAAGAAATTTCCCCAGAGGAACTCGTAACTCTGGCCTTAAGGAATAAAGACCAAGGGCTCTGTGCAAGCTTTAACGAGCCAACTACCCTCTATACCTACCTCCTAGACGTTTTTGAGCTTGGAAAGAAAAAAGGACTGTACTGCTGTTTGGTGACAAACAGCTATTTTACCATTAAAGCCTTAAGGAGCCTTATCGAGAGTGGAGCTTCCGGTTTTAGTATAGACATCAAAGGCTGCCCCGAAATGAAGGTTCTAGGGACTGTTGATCACAAAAAGGTTTTCAGAAACGCCAAGGAAGCCATAAATCTCGGAGCTCATGTTGAAATGGTTTACCTTGTAGTTCCAAATACCAACGATTTTGAAGAGTGCTACCGCTGGATATTCAACATGCACTCAAAAATGCTTGGAGAGGACGTTCCTTTACACATAAACCGGTATTACCCTATGAACTACTGGAAAGAGCCGCCTACACCGGTGGAGAGGCTGTTAAAGTTAAAAGAAATAGCCCAGGAAGAGTACAATCTGAATTATGTTTATGTTGGAAACATCGGCTCAATTAAACATGAAACAACGTATTGCCCTAAATGTGGCAAAAGGCTGATAATACGTTCTGGATACAGATTATTAGAATGGAACCTAAAAGGCAACAAATGTCCAAGATGTGGAGAAAAGATTCCAATTTATGGAGAATTCACTTAATTGTAATTCCCTTTTCCTTCGCCCTATTTTGCACTTGGAGCTTAAAGC
>JAGGWM010000090.1 GCA_021157445.1 Thermococcus sp.
GCGGTTGTGTTTACATAGAGAACGACGGGAGCATCGGGATACTTCTTTTTGGCTTCAAGAATGTGGGCAACTTTAAGCATATTTGCCATTGCACATGTGGCTCTCTTAGTTGGAAGGAGAACTTTCTTTTCGAGGTTTAGGATTTTTGCGGTCTCTGCCATAAAATCGACGCCAGCAAAAACTATGATGTCCGCGTCAACATTTACAGCCTTCCTTGCTAATTCGAGGCTGTCTCCAAGAAAATCTGCTATGTCCTGAATTTCTGGGAGTTGATAGTTGTGAGCCAAAATTATGGCATTCTTCTCTTCTTTGAGCTGGATAATTTCGTCCACCAAATTCATAACATGCACCTCCCGTTAAAGATGCTGTGCCTTTCAAATTCCTTTCTTATAATGGGATAATCCTCTCTGTAATGAACGCCTCGACTTTCTTTTCTTGCCAGGGCACACTCTAAAATACCTCTCGCCAAAAGCTTAATCCTCTCATCAACTTCCAATTTTTCCAGTTCTTTCAATCCTTCTAAAAGGCCGTTCTCATTTCTTACGATTCCGGCATATTTCCATAGAATTTCTTTGACGCTTTCAATATCTCCGGACTCTTGGGCTGTATCTCTGATTTCTCCACTTCCCCCTTTTGGTTTGTCTCTCCTCACAGTCCTCGCTACTTCAAGCCCGCTAACTATGCACTCTAGGAGAGAGTTGCTTGCTAATCTATTCGCCCCATGAAAGCCGTTGTTTGCAGCTTCCCCTATTGCGTAGAGGTTTTTGATATTGGTTCTATAATAGAGGTCTACCTTCAAGCCGCCTATGGAATAGTGGGCAATTGGAGTTACCGGGATTAGGTCTCTTTCTGGATTTATGCCCTCTTTAACTAGGAAACTGTAAATCTGGGGGAACTTTTCTTTAAAGTTTTCAATCCCTGTGGCGTCCAAATAAACTCCACTGCCACTTTGCATCTTTCTATAAATTGCTCTTGCAACCACGTCTCTTGGTTCAAGTTCGTTGACAAAGTGCTCACCATCTTCGTTGACAAGCTTTGCCCCAGCTCCTCTTACGGCCTCACTTACAAGCTTTACTCCACCCTTTCCAATAAAACCCGTTGGATGAAACTGAATGAATTCTAAATCACTTGCTAAAGCCCCTTTCATTATGGCATCTCCAATTAGAATGCCTAGGTTAAGGGGAGAACCGGCGGTGTATTTAAACAATGCCGTGTATCCTCCTGTTGCTAGGATTGTGGCGTCAAACTTTAGGAGCTCACCATCAAGAAACACACCATAGCACTTTTTACTTTCAATGGCTAATGATTCCGCAAGGCCTTTTATGAAGTGAACACCCAATTCTTTGGCTCTTATGTGGAGGAGTCTTATCACGTGCTTTCCAGTTTCATTTTTGATTGTGAAAACCCTGGGAAAACTGTGCCCCCCTTCAATTTCATTTTCCTCAAAGTTCAAGCCCAAGGAGAGTAAAAAATCATAAACTTCACTGGATTTTGAGATAACTGCCCAAACAATCTCTTCATCATTTAGGTATCTTCCCGCTCTGATGGTGTCTAAGACGTGTGCCCTTATTGAGTCTCCTTCGAGAAGAGGAAGGGCTATCCCTGCCTGAGCTAAATAAGAATTCGTTTTATCTATTCCCTTTCCGATGAGAGCAACTTCAAAGCCCTTTTTAGCTAGCCCTATTGCCGCAGTCAAACCTGCTATCCCGTTTCCTACAATTCCAATCTTTGGCATATTTCTACCCGAACATTTGTTCGGCAATCAGCTTTTAAAGTTTGCTAAAATTAAAATATTAAAAAACTCAAGAAAAGCCTCTATTCTCCTAGAAGTCTTGGGAGTGAGTTATAGAGTTCCTGGGCTTTTTCTAAGTTTATAGAAGTGATTTCTTCTCCTCTGTTCTTGAAAATAAGTTTGTTTCCTCTAACCCTTCCAATGACTGCAAATTCCTCGAAGAGCTCTGCAACCTTTTCAAGCTTTTCTTCTTCAAAGCTTATCACGAATCTTCCATGGCTTTCCGAAAACATAACCTCCACGGGTTTGAGCTTTTCTTCCACTGGAACTTTACTTATGTCAACTTCAAATCCAATGCCTCCGCTTAAGGCCATTTCTGCAAGTGCCACCGCTATTCCACCCTTGCTGACATCATGAACCGCTTTAACAACTCTAAGTTCTATGGCTTTTAAAATTCCCTCAGCATTCCTCTTTTCTCTCTCTAGATCAACTCTCGGTGCTATCCCTCCATTGATGTTTAAAACCCTGTAGAGCTCGCTTCCTCCAAGTTCTTTCTTTGTAACACCAACAATGGCTATGAGGTCTCCTTCGTCTTTGAAATCCATTGTCATAAGATTTTCAAGCTTTACTTTCCCCAAACCAGCAACCACGGGTGTTGGTTTTATGGGTTTGTTGCCTACCTCGTTGTAAAAGCTGACGTTTCCGCTTACATATGCTAAGCCAAAGGCCTTTGCCCCATCAGCCAGTCCTTTAATTGTCTCTATGAAGCTCCAGTAAACTTCGGGTCTTTCAGGTGAAGCGAAGTTTAGATTGTCCACTAATGCTAAAGGCTTCGCTCCTACACTTGCTAGGTTCCTCACAACCTCAGCAACAGCACCCACTGCCCCATGGTATGGGTTCAGATAGCTGTGGGAAGGATTTCC
>JAGGWM010000153.1 GCA_021157445.1 Thermococcus sp.
AAAAGCCGGCTTCTTTCCCTTGGTGACCTTGCTTATTGAGAAACGGGCAACTTTATTGTTGACAACATACATTTCGAAGAGGTCAAAGTTGTTAAGAAACTCAACGACATGGGTCAATCTCAGCCCTGTAAAGTACGTCACCTTAAAGACAAGTTCTCCAAGTTCACCGTACTTTTTCCTTATCGCTTCATATGCCTCTATTATCTCTTCGTCAGTTATGAAGACTTCTCTCACGTTGCTCTTTTTGAGCTTGATGAACTGCTTCCACTCAAATGCTTCTGCCGAGCTGATGATTTCTTTGTCTTCTAAGAAGTTGAAGAAGTTCCTCAAGGCATTTCCAAGATGTTTGTTCTTTCCTGTTGCCTCATAGGCATCTCTAAGCTCACGACGACTGTATATCTTGTGCCTCTTGAAGAATCTTTCAAGTTGTGAGTAGTAACTTTTGGCAGTCTTTAATGTTAGGTCATGCTTTTCTACTCTTTCCGAAAGCCATTTCCAAAACTGCTCCCTATAATGACTCCAAACGAGATGTACGCCTCCCCCAAGGCGGGCTTTTAACCCGGTGGTCGCGGGTTCAAATCCCGTCCGGCCCGCCACTTAACAACTTTTCTAATAATCGAAAGAGCTTAAAGCTTTGACTACCTATTATCTTACGGGTGATAGCATGGATGTTTTTGAGCTGGCTAAAAAATATCATGTTGAACTCGGTATAAAGGAGCCGAGTTTTGCCACTATGGTAGCAGAGCTCTTTGGAGACTTGGGACTGAGCATAATGAACCACCTAAAAGAGGAAGGGTACACTTTAAAAGGCACAAGGTTCCTAGACTATGAGAAAAGCCTTGTGCTGGAAATAGTAAAGGGAAACAAAAGCTATGAAATCCTTCTGAGAAAGCTCTAATGGCTTACCTCATAATCGAAGATTATCTCTCCCTTTTCTCCCGGATTAACCGTTATTTTGAACTCCACATAATTGGCCGTCTCTTTTATTGGACTCACAGAGCTTTCCAAGATTTTTCCACGCCACTTGTAGTGTCTGACAATCACTTCCCTGCTCTCGTTGCCAAAGTTCTCCAGTGTAACTTTGATTTTATAGTAGGAATACCTATCTCCATGTCTTTCTTCCAGCACCTCTGTTTTTCCTTTCAAGTCCACGTCTCTACCAAGTTTAAGCCTCAGCACGTCGCCTTTTGCAGTGTGATCTATCATTTGCTCTCCAATTAAAACGTTTTTGCCCCGCATTTCTTTGTATATCTCCACAACCCCTCTGGGAAGAACTTCATTCGTCTTCAGGGAAATTATCTCATATACGTCTTGGCTTCCTGCATAGGGATAGCTCTCATAGAGATACTCCCGCGTGAATTCACTTTCCTGGTGGATGTAGGGAATGAGTTTTTTCTCAAAGGATCCTATGTCAATAACTCCAAGTTTGTAGAGGTAAAAGGCCTCTAATTTTGTCTGCTGGATTGGGCCTTGGGGAACTTCTTTGGAAGCTACCTCCAATGCGTAATATCTATCAATAATTACTTGGGGAGGTTGGTAAAACTGTACATCTCCAGAAACAAGAAGAACATCGGTGTTCTCAAAGCTCTTGTTTGTGGGATTGTCAATTATCACATAGCCATAAAACTCTGCCTTATCTTTTAGGTAGAGCTTATATCTCGAAGTCCAGCCTATTCCTGCAACCCTATAGATGAGCTTAAAGAAGTACTTTCCATCTTCCTCAGAGCTCACTATGGCATAGGTTTTTGCTATGCTTTCTTCTCCAATTGAAGCCATCTTCATATACGCTACTTCTTCCGGACTTATCAAATAGTAGGCATTTCCTTGGATTGCAATCTTTCCGTCTTTATAGCCCAAGAACTTTCCTGTTAAAGTTTCCCCACTCTTTAGCTTAACTGTTATTTCTTTTCCAATGTTGGCTTCTATTAGATCTTTTCCTTTGGAATCTTTGCTTATTATGCCGAGTACTTTGACCTTTTTGTCGAGGGGCTTTAATGTAATCTCATCAATTTGAAGCCCTCCAAGCATCTCCAGCGGAACTTCATTTGTGCCTTTCTTCAGCTCAACTTGAATGGTCTTTTCCACCACCCCAATCTTGGCTGAGTCATAAAGTGCAAGTGCAGTCTGGCTTTCTTCAGCTTTTGTTTGATGGAATACAATCATAGCCAAAAGAACAAAAACCACTAAAACTCCTACAACAATTTTTCGTCTCATTCTCAATCACCTGATGAAATATCGCCTCTATTCTATTTATAGTAATCGATAGCTTCAATCACATTCGAAATGGAAAGACTTTTAATATTGTCAACATAACTGAAACTGTCATCACTATAATCGAGGTGGTAGAAATGGATAGGGTTGCAAAAGCTAGGGAAATAATCGAAAAGGCAAAAGCCGAAAACAGACCACTTGTTGAGCCTGAGGCAAAGGAAATTCTCAAGCTTTACGGCATTCCAGTTCCGGATTTTAAAGTCGCAAGAAACGAAGAAGAAGCCGTTCAGTTTGCTAGGGAAATTGGATACCCAGTTGTTATGAAGATAGTTTCTCCGCAAATTATCCACAAGAGCGACGCCGGTGGTGTTAAGATCAACATAAAGAACGATGAAGAGGCAAGAGAAGCATTTAGAACTATTATGGAAAACGCTAAAAACTACAAACCTGATGCCGACCTTTGGGGCGTCATAGTTTACAAGATGCTCCCACTTGGCAAAGAGGTCATCGTTGGTATGATAAGGGATCCGCAATTTGGGCCAGCGGTGATGTTTGGTCTCGGTGGAATTTTCGTTGAGATTCTTAAGGACGTCAGCTTCAGAGTTGCACCAATAAGCAAAGACGAAGCCCTTGAAATGATCAAAGAGATAAAAGCCTATCCAATCCTTGCTGGGGCAAGAGGAGAAAAGCCAGTAGAGATTGAAGCCCTTGCCGATATAATTGTCAAAGTTGGGGAATTAGCTCTTGAACTTCCAGAGGTTAGGGAGCTTGATATAAACCCCATCTTCGCTTACGAAGACAGCGCAATTGCAGTTGATGCTAGAATGCTCCTTTGATTTCTCTTCTTTTAAAATTAAAAAGAACTAAGTTAGTACCAGGTTTCCGCTATCACGTCATGCTTGTGTATGCTCTCATGGCTTACAACCTTTACATGAATTCTGCCTCTAAACTTTTGCTTTGCCTTGAAGATTATCTCTCTCGCAACGTCCTCCACAAACTTGGGGTTTGAATACATGTTTTGAACGACTGCGTTCTCATCAATGGTTTTCAACAGGGTGTAGGTTGGAGAACTGAAAGAACTCTCTACAACGTCTATCATGTCTTCTAGAGCTATTTCTTCATTGTAATCGGTTTTTATCTCCAGTGTCGCAACGGCTCTCTGGATGTGGGTTTTTCCTTGATTGTTGGCCATCGCATGAGGACATGCAGTATTTCCAATCACCTTTACCTTCAAAGCCTTCTCAACTCTCTCAGGCTCTTTTATTACCCCTACCTCAACATCATACGTCTCAAGGCTTATTTTTCTGCTGGCAGGTGTTTCTCGCTCCAGAATAAGTTGCGTTTTAATCCAGACCTCAGCCCTCTTGTGTGGATGCTTCTTTTCCAATCTTCTTATCACTGCAAGACCGAGCTCTTCGAGAGAAGTATGAGCTTCCCTAACCTCCTCCTCAATGGCCTCGCTCATTGTTTCGGTGATGCTCTCCACAAGCCTGCTCATATGAATGCCTTTCTTTTCCTCCGGCACGTCTATTGTTATCTCAAATGTCGGAATAAACGTGTAGAGCTTACCTTTCCAGTTTATTCTTGCTATCGTTCTCAAGTTGGTTACACCAACTCTATGAAGCCTCTCTTTGATCTCTGGGACTTCCTCCTGAGTTTCAAACATCTCTTCACCTCCATTAGGAAAACCTAATCGGTTCTTTTAAACTTATCTCAAAAATCTCATAAGCTTCTCGTAACTTTCCTTTGCCACTGTGATGTCCTCATTGTTGAGCCGATATCCGTATTTTGCCTTTTCAAACACCCTCGTTAATCTGTCAAATACGGAATAGGCAAGAAGTCCAAAAAAGAAGACCGCTCACAGAATATAAACCACATCGATGTTAAAGGTGCTTTGCCCATGTTCCACCGTAGCCCTAAAAAGTAGGGCGAGGAGCAACAGCACAAGCAGGAATGGCAGTATTTATCCCATATCTACCTCCCATTTATTAGGTAGTAGACAGTTCTCAGCGGGATGTTTAGCTCTTCACTTATCTCTCTAGGCGTTTTTCCTTTTTTAATGAGCTCTTCGATAAGCTTCAGGGTGGATGGATCATATTTTTTTGGCCTCCCTCGAGCGTGGTTCATCGGAACAAGCTTGATTCCCATTTGATCGAGTGCTTTAATAATTTTCTTAGAAACCTTTGGATACAAACTCGGAGGGCAGCCAATGGTCTTTACATTCGGAGCTCTCTCCAGTATTTTCACAAGAATTATTTTAGTTGGCCTGAGATTTATGTAAACCTCGGTAACATCCCTATTAAGCCTCTCCTCTATTTTTCTCAGAAGCTCCTCATTATTTCTCGCCTTTATCTCAACCTTCATCTTTCTCACCCTTGAAGGAGCTCCAAAAATTGTTTTGCCCTGTCACTCTTCGGCATAAACTTCTCAAATTTGCTCGTATCTTCAAACAACGCCATGTGTAAGCCGGAGAGCACGAATTTCTCAATAGCCTCTTTGAGCTCTTCTTCATTTATTCCAAGCAGCTTGCTAACTTTTTTCTCATCAAATGGGCTAACTCCATATAGAATAGCCCCACCCAAAAGATAGTTGGGAATGTTTGAGATCTCGCTCCTCTTCCCGCTTAAGAGGGATTCAATTTCACATTTCTTAATGAGAAGCATGCTACCAAACCCAGTGCGGAATTCCTTCTCTTCCATAAATGGCAGATCAAAGATTGAGTAATGGCAATCTATGCAGGGCCTTATTTGGGGATATAAGCCAATAGTTTCTCTTTCTTTTTCGGAGGTTAGGTAATAATACCTGAACAGATCAAGGGCAAGAATCTTGGCTCCTTCCTCAGGATACTGAGAGGCATAGGCAAGTGCGAGGTTGTCTATGGTGTAGTGGCTGTTTATCAAAACTCCCTTGGTTTTCACGTAGGTTAAAAGTCTCCATCTGAATTTTCGCCCAAAGCGCTTCTTAAGTTCTCCATCTACATCGGCATCTACTGGAAGCTCAACCCTCTCCTTCTTTAACCTTCCTCCCTGCCAGTATTCTACCTCTATCCTCATTCCTTTTCTTTGAACCTGTCCTTTTTCTTTGAGTCGGGATTTTATCTCCTTAAAGGTGTCCCTAGTTTTATTGCTCTTCTGCCCTAGAATTCTGAGAACATCACCCGAATAAGCCAGATGAGGCAGTATCTCCATCCTTCCAAGTTTAATAGGCTTTTCAGAAATCCTTATTGATTCAAGTTCTTCTTTGTTGGTTATATCTTTGACTTCGATAACTTTCTTTCCTTTGTAGAAGGTGTAGTTGGACTCTATTGTGGCGAGCGCCATTTTATGGGCAGCTATTGCCGTTCTAAGCCGTTCAAGAGTTAACATGCGGTAGTGATTTCTTAGCAAAATCCTCCTAATGTGGGGATCTCGCTCCCTTTTACTGGATATTTTGTAAGAAAGTGTCTCACCAACTCTGCGCGAAAGCTCGTCTTCCAACTCTTTAAGGAAAGCAAGATTGCGGTTTAAATTAAAAACCAAATAAAGAGGATCAAAATTCTCAAATAATCTGCTCATGTTTACCTTTATGTCGTCCAAAACCCTGTTTATTTGTGCTATAAGTTCTTCAGTTGTCGTCATGGCAGGAGTTCCTCGTTGGCAATTTTTTCAGGGAGATATTTTCTCGCAACGAACTCCAAACTCTTATTTGCCAGAGCCTGTTGTTCAATCCTAACTCCCCATTTAAGCGCCAATTTGAGCTGTCTTTGCCATTCCTTGTTCTGAAACCACGGATAGTTCATTTCCTCTATGATACGCTTGTAATCTCCTGTTGGACCACCTTTTTTGTTCGGCGGGATCCCCTTGAGCTTCTCTGTAACGTTTTCAAGACCATATTTCTTGATGTCGTCCATTGTCATTCCGACGAATTTAGCTTCAGGTGTTGCAAGCTTTTCGCTGAGATAGGCAAGGTTTATTGACCCCTGCTTGATTGTGGAGTAGATGTACCATCCATAGGGATCTCCATCGGTAAAGATGATTATCGGCAGGCCCTCCTCATAGTGAAGTCTGTGGATTAGCCTTCTTACACCCCTTGACGCCTGTCCCTGAGTTGCCACAATGAGAGCTTTCTCCTTCTTCGGATACTTTTCTTCAATAAGTCTATCGGCCATAGCCGCGGTCTCCACTACAAGAACGTAATCCACGTTAATTTCTGGAAACTCTATATGCTCTACAGTTCCAGGAACTGCCCATCCACCCATACCGAGCTTTGAAGCGTTAAACTCATCTTCTCCATCCTTAATAACTATGTCCCCGTACACGTATCCTCTTCTGTCCGCTG
>JAGGWM010000026.1 GCA_021157445.1 Thermococcus sp.
AAGGGTTCCTTTCCAAACAGTGCCTGCAGGACAATATCGTAGGCTATTGCCGCTAAGAGCAGTGGCAAATGAATTATGCTCCACCCCATCGTTTGCTGTGCCATGACTATCTCGTAGGTGCTAAATGTCCCATAAAATTCAGCCAAAGCAACTATGGCGAAGCCAAGGGGTACTTGAATTGCCAAGAGTGTGAGCAATGCTCTCTGGGCACCTATGCCCGCGTAAGGATTTCCAGAGCTCATTGCGGCAAACATCATGCCGAGCATTGGTATCTCAAGGAGGAAGGTGATGAGGACGAGATCACCGTAAGCTCTGAGCACACTGATGCTTCCGAGAGGAATGAACACAAGGGCCAGTATAGTCGCTCCTAGGGCGTAGATTACTCCAAAGTCATAAATTAAACCGTGGGTTATGTTGCTCTTCTTTGAGAGAAGCTTTATGGTATCAAGGATGGGCTGGTAAATCGGAGGTCCAACTCTCCTGTGAATCCTTGCCGTAACTATTCTAATTATCCCCATGAACATGAATCCCACGAAGGTCGCATAAATTAAAATTAGGAAAGCCTTCAAGGCAGTCTCAATCATTCTTCACACCCCCCATAATGCAAGGATTAGTAAGATTATTGCCAGATACCACGCGTAGCTCTGGACGCTCCCATTATAGATGTAGTTCCTCAAAACTTCTGCTAGGTCCTCAATCCAGGCCCCTATGTCGTGATAGAGCTTGTCGAAGCTTATTCTGAGCCAGAAGGCAAGGGTTTCTTTAAGTGGAAGGAAGAAGTTCCTCCTTATGGTGAGATTGTAGTCCATTGTAACCGGGTTAGCAGATTGGTAGGTGTCTGTGACGGGCACTCTTCTAGCCTTTGCGCCCATGAAGTAGATAATTCCGGCGATTACGATGCCTGCTATGAGGTAGATGAGTATCGCAAGAGCGTTGTACTTTCCGAAGCCGAGGTCAAGGACGTAAAGGTTCCCACCGATAACCTCCTTTCCGAATATTTTGTTGAGCTCTCTAGCGACTAATCCTGGAGCTATACCCAAGATAACGTTGAAAAGTGCCAAAATTGCCATTGCTACCGCCATTGACAGTGGAGCGTCCTTAACGTTGTCCAAGTCAGTGGGCCTTTGACCAAACCACACTGCATATGTGAACCTTATCAAGTAAACGAAACCTATTGCGCTTCCAAAGAAGACCATGCCACCGAGTACTGGGAGGTTCTGGCTTATGACCGCTTCAAAGAGAACCCACTTGCTAGCGAAGCCAACCAATGGTGGTATTCCCGCTAGGCTGAGGATTGCCACGAAGGCCATTGCGAAGGTGAAGGGCATCTTTTCCGCCAAGCCTCCCATATCCGCGAAGGTTGTCTTGCCCGTCCTGTAGACTATCGTGGCAACTATGAGGAAGAACAACCCCTTGAAAAGTGCGTGGCTTAAAGCGTGGAATAAAGCCGCTTGCATGCTTAAAGCCGTTCCCACTCCTATACCCACCAAAATGTAACCGAGCTGGCTTATACTTGAATAAGCGAAGAGCTTCCTTATATCCTCCTGGAGGGCCGCTAAAAGACCGCCCACGATTATCGTCAAACCTCCAAGGAATGCTATTATGTAGCCGAATTTCGTTGTGCTCCTAAAACCTCCAAGTTCAATTGCCAGCCGAGTCCCCATGAGGAGATATAGCATTATGAAGCCATAAACTCCCGTCTTGCTTAGAACTCCGCTGAACATTGCAGCATAGCTCTGGTTGGTTTCTGAGTAGGCATCTGGCGCCCACACGTGAAGTGGAAACATGCCGGCTTTAACTCCAAATGCTATGAGGAAGAGCAAGTATATGAGGATACTTTCGCCTTTGCTGAAAACGGTATCGGCTTTAAAAGCTACCGCATAGGCTTCCTTGTACATTGCCTGCTGTATCTGAGCAAAGTCAAAGGTGCCAAGCTTTGCGTAGATCATTCCCAGTGCAATCAGCATCGCATACGCTCCAAAGACGCTCAGCAGGAAATATTTGAGTGATGCGGCTTTATTGTAGTGTAGAACCATCATGAAGCTTGCAAAGGTCATTATCTCCCAGAAGATAAAGAACGTCATTAAGTCGTTTGCGAGGAACACCCCAAGTACACCGCTGAGACTCATCAATGCAAACAACCACTCATAGCTATCCCTACCCGTGGAGACCAATGCCAAAATTGCCGCAAATCCCACCAAAGCTCCTATTCCCAGGAAGAACCAATTTAAAGCGTTCAATGCAAAAGTCAGCTTGAAAACTCCTAGATTAATGGCGAAGCTAAGGCCTCCGTTTACTTTTTGGTAGAGCAGTGCAGCATATCCAAGTGGCACTGCAGCACCCAAAACACCAATTATCTCCCTGATTCCCTTAATGTCGATAAGCCACGCCAAAGCCCCAGCTATTAAAGGAGCAAATACAATTAGAGCCAATTCGTTCATGGGCTCACCCCCATTAGAGGAACATTCTTAATGTATTGGGCAACGTTGAAGATATCGCTCCCAGCTTTTTGCATAACATTCCAGAAGGGTTCTGGGTAGATTCCAATGACTATTATCAAAGCTACCAGTAAGAGCATTACTAATGCCAGCACGCTGCTTTCTTTCACCTTCTCTCCCTCTCCCTTGAACCATATTGTGTGTATCAGCCTTATGTAATAGGTGGCCTCCACGAGACTTGCACCTAGGATCAACGCGACCATCCAAGTATACTGGGCGTTTAACGCTGCCAGAATAAGCTGCATTTTGCTCCAGAAGATGTTGAATAAAGGTATTCCTATGATGCTTATTGCACCCACAGTTATCGCAAACGCAGTCACTGGCATTCTCTTTCCTAAGCCTTCAAATTTGTTAATCTCTGTCCCTCCGAGTTCTACTGCAACGTAACCAACCGCCAAGAACATAAGGGCCTTGACTATTGCGTGATTGAACATATGGAATACGCTTGCGCTTACACCACTTTCTGTCCCCAGAGCTAAGCCCACAGCAATCAGGCCAACTTGGGCTATACTGGAATAGGCAAACATTCTCTTAACGTTGTTCTGTCTTAAAGCACTCATCTCGCCTATGATGACGGTGAGAGTTCCCAAAATTATCAGCAGCCTCAGGATTGAGCTCCACCCTTCTACAGCACTTAAAATGTAAATCACTCTACCCATTGCATATAAAGAGGCTTTAACCACAAAGGCAGAAAACATTGCTGTTACTGGATGTGGGGCTTCTTGATACGCATCAGGCGCCCAAGCGTTAAGTGGAAACTGCTCTGCTTCAACTGCCAATCCAAAGATAAGCAATGCCAATCCTGCTTTTGCAACGGTGGGATTAACTAGGTGCGCCAACTGTGCAATGTGAGCCATGTTGAGTGTCCCAAGGCTCCCGTAGATTAAGGCCACACCAACAAGGAAAAAGCTTGAGCCAATTCCTCCAAGGACGATGTATTTAAGTGCCGCTTCGCTTGCCTCTCCGGTTTTGTTGTAGGCGATCAGTGCATAAGCGCTAATTGCGGTAATCTCCATAAAGACGAAGAGATTAAAGATGTCTCCAGTGGAAATCATGCCGGTTGCACCGAGCATGAGAAGCAAGAAAAGCATTGCATATTTATCCTTTGGTTCAACGCTAACTGCCTTAAAGCTAAAGATTGTCATTAGAAGGCTGGTGACTGCAATAACTAAGACAAACAGCGCTGCAAAGTGCCCTATGTATAGGTTAATTCCTATCGGCGGCCTAAATCCGCCAGCCATGATTATTATAGGCTTCCCCGTTATGTAAACTTCATTAAACACCCACGCCGCAATTCCAGTCTGTATTAAGGTTACCAAGACTAAGAAGGGCATTACTGCACTCTTGCTTATTCTCTTAAGTATTGGAATAAAGAATGCACCAAACAACGGTAACGCGATGAGGAGTGAGGCGTACTGGCTCATCCCCTCAACCTCCTTATCTCTTCTACGTTAAGGGTTTTGTACTTTTCATAGAGGTTTATAACAACACTCAAGGCCATTGCAGTTGTTGCAACGCCAATAACGATAGCTGTAAGCACCAACGCCTGAGGAATTGGGTCTACTGCCCTATCCGGAGTTATTCCCTCGCTAAGTATGGGCGCACTTCTGCCGCTCACATAACCAACGCTGATGAGCAGTAAGTTAACTCCAGTCTCCATTATGCTAAGGCCAACTAGCATTTTAAGGACGTTTCTCTTTGCTAATATTGCATAAAGACCAATAAGGATTAAAGCGATTGAAGCAAAGTAGTACGGGTTCATTGCCCTCCCTCCTCGGGCTCTTTAATCATGTTATCAACAATTCCCGTGAGCTCGGTACCAACCTTGATTCCAATTAGGGTGTAGATGATGGGTATGAACCCTGCACTCAGAAGCCTTCCTATGTTCTCCTTTCCGATGCCCCATGTTTGCCATATCCAGTCAAAGAGGAAGTACCCACCTATTGCTAAACCTATAAGGCCAACTGTCACATAGCCAACTCCCGCAAGACCCTCAAGAGGTTCAAAGATCTTGTGATCTACCTCGTAGACCGTGAAGGCCAAGTAAAGGAACAGGAATGCTGTTGCGATTGTTGCTCCACCGGGGAATCCCCCACCCGGAGTCAAGTGTCCATGAATAAAGATGTAAACACCGAAGAGCATTATAAACGGCAAAAGAAGCCTTGCGCCTGTTGTTAAAACAACGCTTCCTTCTGTTTTGGCAGTTCTCTTCCTCTTCTTTCTCCATAGAAGGGCGGCAACACCAGTAGAGGCTATGAAGAGCACGGTAACCTCTCCTAGAGTATCAAAACCTCTGTAGTTAACAACCACAGCGGTTACAGCGTTTACTGCACCTGTTTCTTCCTTAACATGCTCAAGGTAGTATTTGCCCACAAGCATTCTATCCTGGCCAAATGGAACCTGATCAAGTGCTTTTGCCATCCAGAAACCGATTATTAGGATAAAAACTATGGCAAAGATTCGCTTCACCATTTCACCCACCATCCTGTGCCTTCTTCTTCACTCTCGTACCTCTCGGTTCTATTTATTGCAAATATGAAGACCGCAGCGCTCAGTGCAGCACCTATTGCTGCTTCTACCATGGCCACATCCGGTGCTTGAAGGAAGAAGAACGCTATTGAGGCAAATAAGCTCACAGCTGTCATTCCAACGACTGCCGCCAAAAGGTCTCTCCATTCAACTGCGAAGATAGCAGAGACTACCATAAGAGCAGCTATGAAAATTGCAACCCAGTCACTCATTTATCTCAACCCCCCGCGAAGGTTCTTCTAACTTCTCTTTTATCTCCTCTACTCGCTCCAGAGAACTCTCTGCCTCTTTATATCTATCCACGATGCTGCCTTCCCATAAGGGCACTCCGCTCTTGTAAGCAGCTCTAATTAGTGCATGTGCTGCTATCGGATTTGTTAGGAGCAGGAACACGGCGACTATCAATGTCTTTGGAATCCAGGAGTAGCTTCCCACCTCTCCAATGGCCCATATTCCTACACCTATGATCACGCCCAAAGAACCCAAAGTTGCACTTTTTGTTGCAGTTTGCATTCTGTTGTACACATCTGGCATTCTAATCAAGCCCAATGAAGATAGCACATAGAAGAAAGTTCCAAAGAGTACAAGGGCCTGGCCGATTATTGACGCAATGCTCATAAGCCTCCCTCCATGTACCTGGCAAAAGCTATAACCCCAACAAAAGCAAGCACCGCATAAACCAGTGCCACATCAAGGAATATTGCTCTCCTGTAGTAGAGGGCAAAGAGCACCATCAGGCCGGTAGTTAGGGTCGTCATTATGTCCACTGCCACGATTCTGTCTGCTGTAGTCGGCCCTCTAAAAAACCTGTACATGCTCAAGATAACAGCAACGGCAATTAGGAATAAATAGACCTCTATCATTCGAAGATCACCTTCAGGAATTTTTCAAAAGGTTTTGTTATGTTCTCAGAAGCACCTTCTACACTTTTGTCCTTAACATCAATCCAGTGAATGAAGTAGCGATCTCCTTTAACATCGAGGGTAATTGTACCTGGAGTCAAGGTTATTGAATTGGCAAGGGCTAGTTTTCCAACGTTATTTGTGAGAACTGTTCTGCATTCAACGATTCCTGGGTTTATGGGTCTTTTTGGATGCAGAACACGGTACGCAACGTCTAGATTTGCCATTATCATTGCCCAAAGGAAGTAAGGTATATACGCTGTGAAGTAAAGCACTCTTTTGGGGTTAAGATTCCCTAAGCCTCTCTCTGTGAAAACCTCATCTGTTAGTGCTCCAACTATTAAAGCGAATATTGCTCCAATGGTGACTTCCTGAGGATCAAGGCTGCCAGTTAAAAACAACCAAATAATAAACAATATCAAAACGGTATAGAGGTATCGGCTTATCTTGCTTGTTTCTCCCATTTAACAACCCTCCACAAGTCAAGATTGAAACTTTTTACACCTAATGTTTCTAACCATTATTGGGAAATTGATATTTATAAACCTTATTGGGACATCAAAAGGTTAAAAACCAATGGTTAAAAAATGAAACTTCAATTTCCCAAAATTTGACAAAAAGAAAAAGTATAAGCTCAAGTTGTAGAAAAATTAAAAGCAACCCTAACAAATATAACATCAAGACTACGTCCCGATCATGCACATCAAGATAAAAAAGTTGAAAGAGAGCTCAGTAAATGGAAATACGCTTAACGCCTTCAAGCTTTGATAGTTCATTTATCAGATCCCCAGGAATCGGCTTCTCAGTGATTATGGTCAAAGTTGCCTCAGGATAGAGCTCTGGATCTTCCGCAACGACCTGTACAATGTTTATTCCTCTCTCTGCAATCTTTGATGCTATCTTTGCTAGGATTCCTATAGCCCTTGGCTCGGGCTCTATTTCTATGACTCCATAACCGACGTGCCTTCCGACGAACTTCATGTGTACCGTAGGCTCAAGGTTTGTGTATATCTCTCTAAGCTCCGGGACTTTTAGTATCATAGCAACAGTCTCTTTGACAACTCTTCTATCTACATCAAGGGCTTTGGCTATTTTTGTGTATGGAACCTCTATATCGCCGCATTTGATTTTCATATCATCTGAAACCTTGAGGCCGTATTTCAACAATAGTTTTGCTATTTGCTTTCTGACCGGATACTCATCAAAGTAGTGCTCAAGTTTGCCCCACATTTCCCTCACCTCTGCCATATTTGTTCATAATAGTCCATCATTAGACTATCCGCCACAAAAGTATTAAAATGTTTCCATGCGGAACTGTGTCCAATCATATTTTATAAGCTTTGCTAAAATTTTAAAAGACCCCACCATTAAGGGGGAACATGATGAGAATAAAGCTCCCAAATTCCTATTTCGAAGAATCCGACAATAGCATAAGACTGATTTGGAGGAACACTCTTTATGCCGATTTTGAGAAATCCCTTCTTGAAAAGGCCATTAAGAGAAAATTCAAAATTAAACCCGAAATTAGTGTTGAAAACGGATATCTCATAGTAAACACAGAAAACGAAGAAATTGAGAAATTTATTGCCTTCTTAATTCAGAGCCATCTCGGAGAATTTTTGAAAAGCAAGTACACAAGAAGAAAAGTGCTGTACATCCACGAGGGGATGGGAGTTCCCCTTTTGGGATACAACGGATTTGGGCTAATAGATAGGGGGACAAATTTAATCCAAGTCAGGGGATCAACTGGGTGTAACCTTTCATGCATCTTCTGCTCCGTTGACGAAGGACCGTATTCGAGAACCCGACTTCTCGACTACGTTGTTGATGTTGACTATCTGCTAAAATGGTTTGATGAAGTTGCCAGATTTAAAGGCAAAGGGCTTGAGGCACATTTGGATGGACAAGGAGAACCCCTACTCTACCCATTCATTGTGGAGCTAGTTCAGGGGCTTAGGGAAAACCCAAACGTCAGCGTAATTTCAATGCAGAGTAATGGAGTATTGCTAAATGATAAGCTCATTGAGGAGTTAGCGGAGGCGGGACTGGATAGGGTGAACCTCTCAATCCATTCCCTCGACCCCGAAAAAGCAAAAATGTTAATGGGAATGAAGGACTACGACCTCAATCACGTTTTGGAGATGGCAGAGGCGCTTGTAAATGCCGGGATTGATGTTCTTTTAGCTCCGGTGATAATCTTTGGGATAAACGACAATGAGGCAGAGGCATTTATAGAATTTGCACAGAAAATCGGTGCTGGAAAAAGATGGCCCGCTTTGGGTTTTCAGAATTATGTTCCCTACAAGTTCGGAAGACGTCCCGCGGTAAAGTTTCTATCGTTTAAAGAATTTTACGCATGGCTGAGAACTCTTGAAGAAAAAACTGGGATGAGACCTCTTATTCTAAGGCCAGAACACTTTGGAATGCACAGGAGAAAATTTATCCCTCTGCAGTTCCATATCGGAGAAGTTGTTAAAGTGAAGATCATTCTTTCAGGGAGAATTAAGGGAGAAATGCTTGGAACCGCAAGAAATAGATTAGTAGAGGTTATAAACACGAATGCAAAAGTTGGTGACAAGATTAGGGTCAAGATTGTGAGAACAAGGCACGGAATTTACGTCGGGACTCCGGTGTGAAGGTTAAAAATACTTTAGAAGAATAATTTAGCCCACTCACTCTTTTTTTGGCGTTGCAATTCCTTTTAGTTCTTTTTCGATTTTCTCTACTTTCTTCCGTTCTTCGTCTATGAGCTCATTCAATTTTAACATCGCTTTCTTGACGTGCATGTGTATATTGGGGTTGTCTTCAAATGTTAGCGCTATCTTCTCATTGTATATAATACACCCCTTAAAAGATTTTGCAGCCTCCTTAAGTTTCATTTCAATCGTGGATTTATATATTGTTATTTCGTGCCCATTTATCTTGTAAACAATTCGATTCGAGTATGAGTCAGTTTTTATCCCCCACTCCCCTCTGGGGTATAAGTTCAAGTAGAGGGTGTTGCCCGATATCATAACTTTATATTCCCAGAAGATTTCCTCATCTCCCATTTCTCTCCCCCCTTCTTTTATTAGCTCTTTCATAAGCTCCTTCTCCTCGTAATCCTTGAGGATTACATCACTCCTATAGCGGGAGCTCAGGCTGTTTTCTATTTGTTCTCTAATATCCTTAGGGAGCTGGGCCATTATCTTTTTAATCTCCTTAATATTGTAAAACACTTTGCCATAATCCACCTTATTGTCCGTGTATTCCTTCCACCATAATACTTCAGTTTCACCAGCTATTGAAGTGGCAATGTTTGCCAGTTCCTTGAAAAGGTCAAAC
>JAGGWM010000100.1 GCA_021157445.1 Thermococcus sp.
ACGAGCTGTCTTCTCAAAATGTCGGTAGCTTGTTCTATATCTTCCCTATCAAGCTCCTCTATTTCTTCTCCATCGAATATATTCTTTATCCGTATCCTCTTTACCTCCGGATTTTCCTCCACTTGAGCGTCGTATTCCGCAACGATCCACCAATCATCAAGTGCTCCGGGGTCTAAAACAGTAAAATATTTGCTGAGCTTTTCGTAAAAGCCCCTAACCCTATGGTAGTACTCCTTCTCATGGCCTGTCATTGGATAGCTGAGATACACCAGAGGTTTTTCTTTTTCATGAAAGATTAGGTCTATAAACGTCTGAGGTGGGTGCCTGATTCCAAAGTGAAGAATGTATCTAACCTGAATTCCTTCCTTGTTGAGCTCATGCACGAGGGTTTTCACGTGGTTTATTGCATCTTCACGCCACATGACAAGAGTGGTGAGCTTGATGTTCTCTTTGTCTTCTCCAAAGCGCTCAAACCATTCTTTATCGTAGATTATTCTTCTCCTGACGCTCAAAATATCATCTAGCATGATTATAACTCTGCTCGGCTTTAGGAGCTTTAAGTTGCTTAGAGTGAAGCCCAAAACACTACCGCTTCCCCATCTAAACAGGGCTGGGGTTGAGACCAAGTGAAAGGACTTTTCGCTGTTTTCAATTTCGTCTTTTATCCTTTTGAAAGCTTCGTCACGAATATTGTTCATCAAGTCTGGATGGCTTATTGCAAAGTCTAAAACGTTTTTTCTTGTGATTTTGACGCCT
The DNA here is from genome assembly GCA_021157445.1 of Thermococcus sp. Lineage (GTDB taxonomy): Archaea > Methanobacteriota_B > Thermococci > Thermococcales > Thermococcaceae > Thermococcus_A. The sequence continues at coordinate 757 of JAGGWM010000100.1, forward strand.
TCCTCTCTTCCAACTTCCTTCAGATAGTCAAACACATGATAATACTGAAAGCTCTCGTTTTTTGCAAGCTTTAGAGCTTTCTCCGCATATTCATCTCTCCCATTAAGAGGAGGACCCGTTAGGAGTATTGTTTCCTTCATATTCCATCCCCCAATCTCTGTAATTGAAATTTAGACTCTTCTCCTTTTCAACTTTGTGGATGTTTAAATGAATTCATGCAAAAATTTTAAAAATACTCCCACTAATAGATAGTGGAAAATATTTGCAAAAGCTTAGACTTATAAGGTTATCAAATAAACTACCTGGGGTGATGTTCATGCCAAGAAATGATAAAAATAGAACTGTTGAAGGTGAGGAGGTCATTAGAGTTCCTCTCCCTAAGGATAATCAAGTGTTCGGAATAGTAGAGCAGGCTTTGGGTTCAGGATGGATGGACGTTAGATGCTCAGATGGGAAGGTAAGGAGATGCAGAATACCGGGGAAGCTGAGAAGAAGAATGTGGATCAGGGTTGGAGATGTAGTTATAGTTCAGCCTTGGGAAGTGCAAAGCGATGAAAGGGGAGACATAGTTTATCGTTACACAAAGACCCAGGTTGATTGGCTCATCAGGAAGAACAAGATCACTCAGGATTTCCTTACCGGCGGCCTAACTCTGTGATGGATTATGAAAATTCAGGACATAGATAAAGAGATATCCCAGATTCTGGGATTAGAAGAGCGTAGGGAAAAGGATAGCGAGCTCTATAAGGTGTTTAGTGAGGTATTTGATAGGACGACTATTAACACACTCTCCTATTTCCACCGAAGAGGGAACATAGAGAAACTGCTGGGTGTAATTTCAACGGGAAAAGAGGCTAACGTGTTTAAGGGCATTGATGCCGATGGCAATCCTATTGCTGTTAAAATCTATCGTACCTATACAACTGAATTTAGGAGAATATGGGAGTATCTGGCAGCTGATCCAAGAATCGGCTATCTCCCAAAAGACATCAGAAAGCTCGTCTTTGTATGGACTAGGAGAGAATTTAAAAATCTCCAGAGGGCTATGAAATATGCTGTTAGGGCTCCAGAGCCAGTAGCGTTCAGCAATAATATCCTCATAATGGAGTTCATTGGAGATGAATATCCGGCTCCAAGATTAAAAGACATAGAAAAGGGGCTTGATAAGGAAGAATTTGAGGAGCTCTATGCCTTTGCCATGGAGTCTATCGAAAAGCTATGGAAGAGGGGAGACATGGTTCACGGTGATTTAAGTGAGTATAATATCCTTATATGGGATAAGCCGGTGATAATTGATTGGTCTCAGGCAACGGTAAAGAGGAACAGGATGGCACTTTCCCTACTCTATCGCGATTTAAGGAATATAATCAATTATTTTGCTAAAAAGGGAGTAAGCGTCGATGATCTCGATGAGAAGTTTAGAGAGCTAACGGGTGATTGAAATGGACGAATTTGAGGAGAAACTGAAGAAATACGAGTACGTAGATAAAGAGGGAGAAAAGAAGGAGCCCTTTGAAATTGAGGAATTTGAAGCCCTTGGCGAGCAGGAAGAGTTCGTGAGAATTCCTAAAGAGAGAATTGGCGTGGTTATAGGGAGAAAGGGCGAGACAAAGAGAAGGATTGAAGAGGCCACAAAGACCAAAATAGAGGTGGACAGCAAAACCGGAGAGGTATTTATAACCTCAACAGAAAAAACTGATGATCCCCTAGCAGTGTGGAAGGCAAGGGATATTGTATTGGCTATTGGAAGGGGCTTCTCTCCAGAAAGGGCATTTAGGTTGCTTAACGAGGGAGAGGTCCTTGAAGTTGTTGACCTGACGGATGTTGTTGTAGGGAATGAGAAGAACGCTCTCCCAAGAGTTAGAGGGAGGATAATTGGTAGAAAAGGCAGGACGAGAGAGATAATTGAAGAAATGAGCGGAGCCGACATAAGTGTCTATGGAAAAACCGTTGCTATCATCGGAAACCCAATTCAAGTCCAAATAGCCAAAACGGCTATTGAAAAGCTCGCTAAAGGTTCCCCCCATGGAACCGTTTACAGATACCTCGAAAGAAGGAAAAAGGATTTAGAGCTTGAAGGAGGCATGTATTATGGCGAATTCTGAAGCAAACAAGCTGTTTAAGGAGTTTAAAATCCAGAGCGTCAGTGAGTTCTTTAGAAGAAATGCCGCAATGTTAGGCTATACTGGAAAACTACGCTCCTTTACAACTTTAATACACGAAGCTGTTACGAATTCCCTTGATGCATGTGAGGAAGCTGGAATACTGCCGTATGTTAGAGTGGAAATAGAAGAACTTGGAACGGAGCACTACAAAATAATCGTCGAAGATAACGGCCCTGGAATCCCAGAAAAGTTCATAGCACATGTCTTTGGTAAAATGCTTGCCGGTACAAAGGCTCACAGGAATATACAAAGCAGGGGGCAGCAGGGTATTGGTATTAGCGGTGCCGTAATGTTCGCTCAAATTACAAGCGGAAAGGCGACTAGGGTAATAACCTCCACAGGTGGAGATGAGATAATAGAAGCCTGGGTTGGCATAGATGTGGAAAAAAACGAAGGAAAAATCTTCAAAAAGATAAAACACCCAAATCCTACGGGATGGAGAGGGACAAGAATAGAGATGGAGGTCAAAGAGGTTCGCTACATTCGCTCCAAACAGGGCCCTTACTGGTATCTTAAGCTTACCGCAATAGCCAATCCCCATGCTCATATTGAACTCATAGAACCAGATGGAAAGTTAATAGTCTTTCCGAGGAGCAGTGAGGAAGTTCCAGAGTCCCCGGAAGAAATGAAGCCCCATCCAAAGGGGGTTATGACTGATGATGTTTATAGGATGGCCAGAAGAACAACGAGGACAACTGTGAGAACTTTTCTTATAGGCGAGTTTTCAAGAATAAGCGACAAGAAGATAGATGAGCTTGTAAAATACATAGCCGCTTTGAGGCTTATAAAGGAAGAAGAGGAACAGAATGTCAGGGAACAGCTTTTAAAAAGGCTCGCCGAAGGAGAAGTTGATAGAATCATCGCAAGTTTTGGGAGGAAAGGCAAAAAAGTCCTCAGAGAAGTTAGAAAGATTATGGAAAAATCTCCAGATAAGCTCACATGGCATGAGGCTGAAGAGATCGTGGAAGCATTCAAGTACATGACTTTCCTAGCTCCACCCACGCATGGATTGAGGCCAATTGGGGAGGAGAACATAGAGAAGGGACTTTTGGGCATTTTAAAGCCTGAATTTGTAACTGCGGTAACAAGACCTCCCAAGGTTTACCGTGGAGGAGTCCCATTTCAAGTAGAAGTGGGCTTAGCTTTTGGAGGAGAGCTGAGTAGTGGGTTTGACCTTCTTAGATATGCCAATAGAGTTCCTCTGCTCTTTGATGCTGGTTCGTGTGTTATAACCTCTGCGGCGAGAAATATCGACTGGAAGAGATATAAAGTCGATGACCTTGAAAGAATACCACTGGTGCTTTTGATTAATGTGATTAGCGTGCACGTTCCTTATACATCCACAGGAAAGCAAAGCGTTGCCAGTGAGGGAGAAATATACGAGGAGATAAGGCTAGCTGTTATGGAAGTCGCGAGGAGGTTGGCAAAGTATCTCGGAGGAAAACATCGCAAGCTCTATCAGGTGAAAAGAAGGAAGACGTTTGAGAAGTACGTCCCGGAGATAAGTAGGGCTTTAAGTATCCTAACGGGAGAGCCTGAAACCACCATAAAAAGCCTTCTGATAAAGATTATCGAAAAGAAATTTGAGGCCATAGAAGAAAAGCCACTGGAGGCTGAGGAGAATGCTTAAACGTGAGAAACCTAAGGAACACTTCAGTTACGACCCCAAAAAAGTCCTTCAGAAGCTTGAGGAATTTGGAAAAGAAGTTCTTGAGGAAATAAAAGCTGGCAGGAATCCCTTCATAGATGTTCCCACAAGGGGCCTTAGCAACGTTTACTTTGACGAAAAAGACCGCTTAATTAAGATGGGCAACAAAACTTCAAGGAGATATCTCTTCCACGTTGCTCACGCTAGAAAATTCACGCAGACGCTTTTGATAGCGGCTTACATAAAGAGATTGGTTGCTGAGGGTAAGCACGCAAGCTTGAGAGAAGCGTATTATGCAAACAAGCACACAATTCCCGGTACAAGGGAGAACACATTCGAAGATCAGAGCGAGAGCGATCCCATCATAGAGGATTTGGAGAGAATGTTTGGTGTTTTGAGGGAAGAGATGCATATAACAGCGGACAGAAGAGGATACGTGTACGGGGACATAGTTATTAAGGATGGAGAAGATGAGTTTAACGCTTCAAAGCTCGGTATGGGTGGATGGGCAGTTCCTGGAACTGTAGAGCATATAGAGTTTCC